>CAYRLD010000173.1:0-5925 GCA_964424925.1 uncultured Planctomycetales bacterium | reverse complement strand
GGTTTGGGAGCCGTTGAGTTGCTTCTCGCAAGTTTATCGGAATTTTTCTATTTTCGGGGTCCCTTTACGCACAAGAACCCGATACCGCTTCAAAAGCAAACATCGCCCTTTACAAGAAGGTAGCTCCGGCTGTTGTTTCCGTACAAGGGGGAGGCCAAACCGGCTCGGGCGTCGTCATCAACCCCTCCGGGATCATCCTAACCTCGCCTACAGCGTGCGGAAGTTCCTCTTCTTCTGCAAAAGTTCGTTTCGGCAACATGAAACAATATTCGGCAAAAGTACTCGGAAGAGTGAATAGTTTAGAGCTCGTTCTCCTTCAAATTGAGGATCAAGGCCCTTTTCCTTACCTGGAACTGGGAGACTCTGACCGGGTGGAATTAGGGCAAGTGGCATACTCTCTCGGAGACTCCTTCGGAAGCCTTTCGCGAGATGGACAAGTGCACATGTCTTTGGGAATCGTCAGCGGACGGTATCAAATTTCAGAAGCCAAAAACCGTCGCGCAAAATACAAAGGCGTTGTTTTAGAAACGAGCGCCGCAGTAAATCAGAACCAAGATGGCGGTCCCATCGTCGATCGACATGGAAAAGTCATCGGAATTATCACGCTCAATTACCATGATGCAAAGTTCACCGGGATTTCGGTTCCTGTGAACAGCCTTAAACGGGACCTGTTGAGGATCGCACCGGCCCTCGGAAACCTCGTCCGCGTCCGACAACCCGGCAAACCATGGACCGGAATGTCTATAGAAGAGACTATGGACGGACTTTTTGTCCGCCAAGTCTACCGAAGCGGCCCCGCCCAGAAAGCCGGACTACAAAAAGGAGATTTTATTTCTCAGATCAGCGAAAAAAAGATCCGAACCCTTCGATCGATGGAAGCAATTCTTCGATCCCAAGGTCCTGGAGATTCTTTGGAAATAAATGTTCTCCGTAATGGAAAACGAAAAACAATTCGAATCACGCTCGCCATAAAACCTGTTTATTAAAGAGGACTTTTCTATGCGTTATATTCTACTTCTAACTCTCCTCCTCCTTTCCCCCAGAGTGGGCATAACTCAAGACCAAGATTCTACCGATCTACCAACCGCCCTCGAATCATCCCACGTTTCCCTGGGAAAAAAGGTTGGGCCAGCGGTGGTATCGATTGAGTGCGTGCGAAAAGAGGGAACCAAAGAGAAAAAGAGGCGAACCGGATTCAATCTATCCATGATGGATGGCGGTGTTTTCAAGTATCGCCCTACAGATACTCCGGTATCAGGAACCATTATCGATGCGAATGGACTGATCCTGACGACCTACTTTAACATTCGCGACAAAGTCGAGTCGATCAACGTAAAATTACAAGATGGCCGGACGTATCCGGCCACGATCAAGGGTTTCAATGCAACCTACGATCTTGCTCTTCTAAAAATTGAGGCGAAGGATCTACCCACCCGTCCCAACGCACTGCTCGGTCGAATTCGTACGGGACAGATGGTCATGGCTTGTGGTCGGGCACCTGACAGATCAAATCTAACTTTAAATCCTGGAATTGTTTCGGCCCCCTGGAGAATGTCTGGCCGGGGAATCCAAATAGATTCTCTTATGAACTATGGAAACGTAGGAGGACCTGTCGTTACCCGCTCTGGGAAAATGATCGGAATCTCCTGTCGAGTGGATACTAAATATTCCGGCTCTACCGGCCAGAATTCGGGGATCGGTTTTGTGGTTACCTGGGACAAAATTGACTCCGTTCTTCCCGGCTTGAAGACAGGGAAAAACGTCAAAGAAGTTCGTCGCCCCTTCCTCGGAATCCAGGCTAATACGGAAAGTGAAGTAAAAGGAGTTGAAATCCAAGAGGTGGTCCCTGCCAGTGCCGCAGAAAAAGCGGGGATTCAACCGGGAGATGTCATTATTGAATTTGATGGAAAAAAGATCGGGAACTTTGACATGCTTCGCGCAGCAATTGTAAGCAAGGTTCCCGGGGATACTCTTTCGGTCGTTGTCCGCCGGGGAGACAAAACAATTACACTAAACGTGGTTCTCGGTTGGGCTCCAGGAGAATAATCATGAAAAAGCAGATCCTACTATCCAGCATCGTAACTCTCTTTTTGACCGCAGCCGGACATGCCCAAGACATCGTCGATCAGTTCGAAGCGGATGTCGAAAAGACGGCGAAAGACGTTGCCCCTGCATTTGTATTCTTCCCGGGAGGGTCCGGGGCGTTCATAACGCCCGATGGCTACGCCCTCACCAATCATCACGTTGCCGGAGCACAGAAAAAAGTCCGGGTGAGCTTGCAGGATGGACGTCGCTTTTCCGCCAAAAATATCTGCACCGATTCTCTCGGAGATATTGCCCTCTTCAAAGTGGACCTTCCCGCCGGAGAAACAGTGCCCTTTCTGCCGTTTGGGAATTCAGACAAACTTCAAGTCGGACAATATGTTCTGGCCATCGGAAATCCTTTTGGCTTGGCTCAATCTACACCCCGAAATAAAAAGTACCCTTCTATATCACTCGGGATCGTATCGGCAATGCACCGATACCAGGATGGTTATTCTGATTGCATCCAAACTGATGCCGCGGTTAACCCGGGCAATTCCGGAGGCCCCCTCGTCACTCTCGATGGAAAACTAGTCGGGATCAATGGCCGAATTGCCACCCGTTACTTAAACAGAGTTAACTCCGGAGTCGGGTACGCCATCCCGTCAAACCAAATTCAGAAGTTTCTTCCCGGTATGATGAAGGGGGGGAAGCGGGGGAAGATCTCTCACGCAGAGATCAATGGATTGCGTTTCTCCCGTCAAAATCAGAATGGAGAAGGAGCTCTCATTGCAGGAGTAACGGTAAATACAACGGCTCACGATGCTGGATTCGAAGCAGATGACCTGATCGTTCAAATCGATGAATACCCCATCCCCTCCCGAACTCGATATTTGGGGGTGATTGGAACGTATCCAGAAGGAGACTCCTGTCGCGTTACTGTCCTGCGAGAAGGAAAAAGGGTCCGCATGGATGTAACTCTTGATCCATACCGAAAATCATCTGGTGGGGCTTTACGCACTCGAGGGGGTGCTTATCTTGGGATTGTTATCGAAGACCAGGAAAATGGTCTTCTCATCACCTATATTCGATCCGGGTCCCCGGCAGATGATGCGGGCCTGATCGTGGATGATGTCATTCTAAAGTTTAATGGGGTCCCTTTGGAAAACAGGGTGGACCTTCTTAATAGAATTCGGGCACACAAGGTAGGAGATAAGATCACCCTTCTTTTGCTCCGAGATGGAGAAGAACAGAAGATCAAAGTGACTCTCGGGAAAAAGCCCTAAAAAAGATTACGCCCCCGAATTCCACGTTTGAAACCATTCGAAGGTCTCGCGCAACCCCTCCTCAAGGGGGGTTTCTGGAACAAACCCAACCTTCTCCCTCAGAAGAGTACAATCAGAGAATGAGTGTAGAATCTCCCCCGGACGTGGAGGGGCAAAGGTCACTTTAAGTTTCTGGCCAAGCACCTGTTCCATCGTATCGACTACATCAAGGATCGAGACCGCCATCCCTCCGGCAAGGTTAATGACCTGCCCAATCGCTTTTGGAGTATCCCCAGCTCGAACCAATCCCTCTGCAACATCCTTCACATAAGTAAAGTCTCGGGTCTGCTTTCCATCCCCGAAAATTGTGAGCGCTTCCCCTTTTTGCCAGCAGGAAAGAAAGATGGGAATTGCAGCCGCATAGGGGGAGAGAGGATCCTGCCGGGGCCCGTACACATTAAAGAATCGAAAAACCACCGTTTCCATTCCCCAGTGTCGCGAGGCTTGGTCACAATAGGTCTCCGCCATCCGTTTGGATACGGCATAGGGGGAGAGCGGACGAAGATCGGCAGACTCTTTTTTTGGAAATCCGGGAAGATCCCCGTATACAGAAGAAGAACTCGCAAGAAGGAATCGTCGGACTTTCGCCTCGACCGCTCTTTGAAGCAAGAGAAGAGTTTTTTCGAGATTCATCTCATTCGCTTCTAGGGGAAACTCTACAGACTGAGGAACCGATACCTTGGCCGCAAGATGATAGATAAGGTCGACCCCTTCCAGATCCGCCTCGGAAAAATCAGCCTCCTGAAATTGGACTCCGGACGGAATATTTTCCTTCTTCCCGGAAGATAGGTTATCCACAACACGGACCGTCTTTCCGACAGAAACGAGTTTCTCCGCAAGGTGGGATCCGATAAAACCGGCTCCCCCCGTTACCAGAACAGTCATAATCGAAAGATTCTCCGGGTATTTTCAGATGTCTTTTCGCCGACAAGCTCAAGGGAGCAATTATGAACTTTCGCTATTTCCGCAGCAACATACCGCACATAGGCGGGCTCATTTCGTTTTCCGCGGTACGCCTGTGGAGCAAGTAAAGGACAGTCTGTTTCCACCATCAATCGATCTAGCGGTAGATGTTTTACCGTTTCCCGGAGATCTCCCGCACTCGGATAAGTAACCGGGCCAGCGATCGAAATATAAAACCCCATTTCCATATAAGCCTCTGCATCGGCTACCGTTCCGGTAAAACAGTGAATCACTCCGTCTAAATCAGTCTCTTCCCGGAGCAATCGAATCATATCGGCATGCGCATCGCGACAATGAATAATAAGAGGCTTCTTCACTTCCCGGGCCAGTTCAAAGTGTTGCCGAAGAAGAATCTCCTGATTCTCCTTGGTTGCATACCCTTTGAAATAATCGAGCCCTGTCTCTCCAACAGCAACGGCTTTGGCATGACCCGCAAGAGAGGCAAATGGCTTTATCAATGGCTTTTCATCTGCATCATGAGGGTGAATTCCGGGGGCGAAATAGACATCCTCTTCTTGTTCCGCCAAAGCACATGCACGCCGACTTGTTGCCTCATCAATCCCTACGTTGATAATGGTCGTTACCTGATTTTTCCGGGCTCGATCGAGAACCTCGGGAATCTCTTCTCCATACCCTTCTACATCCACATGTGCATGAGAATCGATGAACATTACCCCCCCACTATCTTCTGCCTGGCCGGACGGGCAGAGACTCTACACTAATTTTGGTCGCATAGAGCGAAACCATTTCAATAATCAACTTCTCACACTGCACAAATTTCTGAATTGCCTCGAGCGCATAATTATTACCCAGAAATTGCCAGCTTCGACTCCCCTTGGAATCCCCTAAGGTTAGAATTCTCGTAAAAGGCGGATCATTCTTATTCAAACGGACTTGAGAAAGAGCAACCAAATCCACTTCTTCCGGAGAAACAGAGACAAGATCAGAAAGCCCCTCCCGATATAGCTTCCTCTGGAAGGATCTCATTACGGAATCGGGGACAATTCCGAGATAAGGAGTATGCTCCCCTCTTTTGGGGAACAGTTTGGAATAAGGCTCGACCGGATTACTCCCATACTTTCGCTGCCACGTTTCCGAAATAAGAATCTGATAGACAGGGTAGTACCTTTTCTTCTTCTGGTCGAAATTGAAGCGAATATAGGTCACCTTCATGAGGTCGGAAGATCGAATCTTCACTTCCGCCCCCCCTTGGCCGTCACTACTGGTAGAACAACCAGAAAACAGTAAAAAAAGGATACCTATAAGAGGGCGCCAATTCATATTTCTTACTCTCCAGGGAGTTTTTGATACTCAAAATCATCTATGACAAACAAGAGTTCCTGTTTAGCGGATCATAAACTCTTGGCTCATTCGAAGAAGTGCCTTGAATTGAAGATCATCCTCCCCTTGAGGGTTGGCCATCGTAGCAGAAATCTTTACCTCGACACTACTGGAACTCGTGCGCGTCTTTCCGGTGGAAATAGAAAACGTGGCCCTTCCTTTTCCTCCCCCGGTCATTTTCGTCTGCATATTGAACATTCCTTCGTCTTCCTCCGCATCTTCTCCGAGAGCGTTGGAAACCTGGAATTGAGTCACAATTTCAGCACAATCTTGG
>CAYRLD010000172.1:0-5928 GCA_964424925.1 uncultured Planctomycetales bacterium | reverse complement strand
TTCTCCGAGGATAAGAGTCGAGGAACTCTTTTCGATGGGAGTTGATTGCAGAAGCTTACATTCCATGGAGAGGGGAGATTCCGCTACGCGAGGAGGCTTCACCCGGGTAGAGGGAATCGGGGTGAGACCGGTGTAGCTGAATTCGTCTGATTCCGGAGGAAGATCCTCGGAAGAGCGTTCCGTCTCTTCCCCGATCTTTTCGGTTACGATATTGACGACGAACTCGCCTGTCTCTTCGATATTCCGCAGTGAATCTTTCCTTTCTCCACTCTTTCTTTTTCCCATGGAGATGGCGAGTACGGGGGGAGAGGTGCAGATCCCATTGAAAAAAGAGAAGGGAGCGAGATTTAGATTTCCTTCCGGAGAGAGACTCGATACGAAGGCGATCGGACGGGGGATTACCGCGGACGTGATCCACCGGTATCGATCTTTTGAGGATAATTCTTCCGGATTGATTTGCACTCCTATCTTCCTTTTCTATGGGGTCTCTTCGGAATACCAGGGCAAAAGATACCCTGCGCCGTTTGGGAGTGTCAAATCTCTTTCCCAAGCAGGGTGCGCTACCTGAGTCGCTCTTTCATTCCAAATCCTGCTGATTGGAGGGCGGAGCGAATCTGAGCTTCGTTGTAGGAACCCTTCTTGATGATCATTCGGGCTTGCCTCTTCGGAAAAAGGACTTTCACTTCGAAGGTATTGGGAACTTTTTCGAGGGCCTCTTTGATTTCGCTGGCCCACTCGACTCCTCCGGAGTCTCCCGTTACCGCGATAATGACCATCTCTGCCTGGTCGGGGTCCCACGTCTTTTTCTCCTGTTTCTTCTGGCACGAGAAGCACGATGCCACGACGAGAAACATAAGAAACAGGGTCAGGGTTGGCCGCATGCCCTTCACCTCCATACTACTAAAACAACTACTTCGGGGTCATGCCGAGCATCCTCCCTAAATCGGCATTTCCACCCGATACTACGATGGCGGCAGGACCCTCCGGGAGGGCGATTTTCCCGGATCGGACAGCGGCAAACGTCGCTGCTCCGGACGGTTCGACCACCAATTTTTCCATCCAAACCAGGTGACGAGCCGCTTCCAGAATCG
This sequence comes from uncultured Planctomycetales bacterium, assembly GCA_964424925.1. GTDB lineage: Bacteria > Planctomycetota > MHYJ01 > MHYJ01 > JACPRB01 > CAYRLD01. Next base: position 4,837 of record CAYRLD010000172.1, on the reverse strand, counting down.
CCTCGTCATCCACAGTTACTATATTATCGATCAGATGGGCTGTTATCTCAAATGTTAATTCTCCGACGCGGACGGGTTTGAGGCCGTCTGCAATCGTTTCGGTTTTGGGAAGAGTGACTAATTTTCCCGCTTCCAAACTTCGGAGCATGGCGGGGGCCCCTTCCGGCTCAACGCCGAAAATCTTTACCTCAGGCTTTGCCTGTTTTATGGCGGAGAGGATTCCGGCGCAGAGACCTCCTCCCCCGATCGGTACGACGACCGACTTGACATCAGGAAGATCTTCGAGGATCTCCATGCCGACGGTCCCCGCTCCGGCGATAATTTCCGGATCATTAAACGGGGGGATGATTTCCCACCCCCGCTCTTTTCCAATCGCTTCTGCACGTTCTTTGATCTCCTGGGAGGTTTCCCCACCGAGGATCACTTCGGCGCCATAGTTCCGGGTCTGCTCTAGTTTCTGAGGAACCGATTTGTTGAGCATGACGATGGTAGAGGGGATCGAAAGTAGTTTTGAGGCGAGAGCGACCGCTTGGGCATGGTTTCCAGAAGAGTATGCAACTACCCCTTTAGGGTTCTCTAGTCGAGAGATCTTGTTATAGGCCCCTCGGATCTTAAAAGCGCCTCCCCGTTGGAGATTCTCACATTTCAGCCATGTATCGGGCCGTTCATAGAATTTAAGCGGAATAAGAGGGGTTCGAATAACCACTCTCTCGATCTGTTGCTGGGCCTCTTCGATGTTTTTTACGGTAATCATCCGCGCAGTATAGCGACCTCCCAGAAGAGGTGCCTACGAAAGTAGACGTTTAGAGGGGGGGAGGGAGATTTTACTGTAGAGGAATGTCTACAGTTAAAGTTTTTACTTTTTCAGAGATTCCCCTTTAAGGGCTATTTAAGTCCATTTCTATATTTTCAGAGTGAAAATCAGATTGGCATGGGGTTTGCATTGTCTCGGTCAGTAGTTGGATTGGATTGGAATTTCACACTCCACTTTCATAGTCCCCTTACTGGACCGAGGATCATCAGAATGAAACGAAGGACTTTCTATCTCTCTTTTCTCGCCCTCTTTCTCCTTATGGGAGGAGGGGTTGGTCTCTGGTATGAAATTCAGAAGAGCCGTGAGAACGAAGAGCATGCCGAACGGTATTTCGCAGCGAGCAAAATTTCCGATACCGAGTCACAGCAAAAGAAATGGACGGTAGACGAAGATGAGCCGATCGCAGAAGAAGAGATTGTTGCCGAACCGGTTGTTGTTGCCGAAACGAAACCGTTCATAGAACTGCCCGAAGAACTGACGATCTTTGATCGCTCGGTTCTGGAAAAAAGAAAATTACAGAAGCTTGCCTGGCAACCGGGCCTCTCCTGGAAAGTGGAATCATACTACCTGCGAATGGATCGTCCCGGGGAACCGAGTTGGACCGAAAAGCCGATTGTCTGGGAGTTTGAAGTTCTCGGGACAGAAAAACTGGGAGAAGAAGAAGTATACGTTGTCGAAATCTATCCGGAAGACTTGACCGGAATGCCGTACAATCCGGGCGGCAAAGTATACATTTCTACCAAAACAAACTCTGTCGTTGCTCTGAAAGATCGGGTCTTGGAAGCGGGTGTGGTAAAGGATCGCTTCCTCTCCTTCTCTGATCCTGGATCCGGAGTTCTTTCGACCCTTCTTCCTTTGGAACTTCCCCCGACGACGGCGAAGGGGAATACCGTTCATGAACTCGGATCCTACGGTTTGGAAAATCCAGGTCCCACTCTTCCGAAAGGAACGGAGAAGCCTTCGACCGGAACGAACATGATGGAAGTCGCCTTTAAATCGAATGGAGTGACCGTCCTGCAGCGGTGGGACGCGACTAAGCCTGTATGGCCTGTTTATTCAAGTACGCCTTATCGAGTGAGTTATTTGCGGAAGGGATCATAGGGATCCCTTTCCTGTTTACTGGAGGATATATGCGCAAGGTGCTGTTCGGAGTGGTTTCTGCTCTCCTGGTTTTCGCCGTAACGGTTCGCGGGGATGAAATCCCGGTCAAGTCGAACCAGGCGATCGAGGAGGGGGAGTTTGAGGGGAAAGCGTCGTTCGTGCCGTGGTCCGGTGACTGGTGGAACCAGAAAGCGGGCGAGTTGGGAATCGGCTGGAACGGGGAAAAGACGTTTGAGTGGGATGATTCGAGTGAGTCGTACGAATTCAATTCCGAAGTCGAGACCAATGATCTTTCCCCCCTCGCGAAGTACGATGCGTGGATCGAAAAGACCAAAGGATACAATCCCGAGTCCGCTCTTTATGAGCTGGAAAGCGGGCATCATGTCGATCCCAAGGAAAAAGAAGAGTACGACGACGAAGATGTCGACTACTCCTGGTGGGGTCACTGTAACGGGTGGGCCGCGGCGGCCGCCCTCGAACGGGAACCTTTCTTCCCGGTCGAAGCGGATGGAATTAATTTTGAAGTCGCCGACCTTAAGGGTCTCCTGACGGAGAGCTACTACAGCCAGGTATCCGACTTCTCCGGAAGCCGGTATTACAAGCCAAAAGAAGAGCACACCGAAGCGTATGAGCGTGGGCAGGAACTTCTCAAGGCGATTTCGAAAGAGTCGATCGAAGCCTCAGAATACCGTGAATGGTATGAAGAGCTCTTCAATAAGGAACTTTCTCAGGATTACTATCCTGCCGCGTATAAGGGAGTTCTGGAGTATGTGATCGAGTGGTACGATGAGAAGTACACCCGTGCTTTCGAAGACATCCAGCCGGACGTTTTCCATAAAATCCTGACCAACATCATCGGTGACCAGGGCGGCGTGGTCGTCTTCGATATCACCGCGGGTGAAGCGGTCTGGAACTACCCGGCATATAAGTACGAGACGTCGATCGAATACCTGGAAAAGAGACGGATTAAATCCCAGACTTCGAAGTACAAGTATTGGAGAAACGTCTACAACGTGACCACGACGGTGACCTATGCGGATGACGGCGTCAATCAGTCGATCACCGGAACCCGCTCTTTCACCAAGACCTATACGTACGAACTCTACACCACCCTCTGGTACAAGTGGCTTCGGGGCGGAAAGTGGACCGGATCGAGCGTCAAGAATCACCCAGACTTCGCCTGGTTCCCCAAGTACAACCCCACCGGAGTGGACAACGGAGAAAACCCGAAACTCGTTTTCGGAAAACTGCTCGAGATTCTTCCGAAGTCTCACTTGGCAACGAAGGAGAATGGATTAGAACTCTTCGCCAACGGAACCGGTTCTTCCGAGTGCCGTACGGACGAGTCACAGGTGACCTTCTGGGAACCTGTTGAAGTGGGATCGGATGTCACCTTCTCCTACAAAACGAATGTCAGTGGGATCAAGACGGTGAAGTACTTCAAGCAGCCCTACAAGTCCTTCTGGGACTATGTCAAAGTCACCCGGGAACCTCTTGAGGCGCTCGGGGAAGGTTCCACTCTCACCGTGGAATTGAACTACGGAAAACACTACATCCTTGCGTACGGATATAGCAGTTCTGGAAAACTGATCGCGGTCGATGAAATCACCGTGAAAGTTCAGTAGATCAAATCGAACGAAAAATGGTCGTCAGGGTCTTCGGACCCTGACGACTTTTCCTTAGCAAAACCTGGAGAGAGGGGTTTGTGCAGGAAAAAGAGCGCGCCTTCGGGCGCGCTCCTTTTTTTTACGCTCCGCGACAGCGGAGGAAAATCTTGGTAGACTCCGCCCCTGTTGGGTGGTGAAATAGCGGTATCGAAAAGGACGGGGGATCACCTCATGCGGCAATATCTCGATTTAATGGATCGGATTCTCAAAGAGGGCGCGGTCAAAACGGACCGGACCGGGACCGGAACCAAAAGTGTTTTTGGTCATCAGATGCGGTTCGATCTTTCTGAATCGTTTCCCCTTTTGACGACGAAGAAACTACACCTCCGTTCGATCCTCCACGAACTGCTCTGGTTTCTGACCGGGGATACGAACGTGGAATATCTTCGGCAGAATAAGGTTTCCATCTGGGATGAGTGGGCGGATGAAGCGGGAAACCTCGGGCCGGTCTACGGCCATCAATGGAGAAAGTGGGAGTCGGCGGACGGCCGTATCATTGATCAGATCACGCAAGTGGTCGAGCAGATCAAAACGAATCCTGATTCCCGTCGCTTGATCGTGAGTGCCTGGAACGTGGGGGATATCGAAAAGATGGCGCTTCCTCCCTGCCACCTTCTCTTTCAGTTTTATGTTGCGGAGGGAAAGCTCTCCTGCCAACTCTACCAGCGGAGCGCCGATGTTTTTCTCGGTGTGCCTTTTAACATTGCATCGTATTCACTGCTGACTCGGATGATGGCACAGGTGTGTGGGCTTCAGCCGGGCGAGTTTGTTCATACGCTCGGGGATGCGCATCTTTACAGCAATCATATGGAGCAGGCGGAGCTTCAACTTTCCCGTGAGCCGAAGCCGTTGCCGCGTCTCCTGATCAATCCTGAGGTGAAGGGGATCTTCGATTTCAAATATGAAGATTTCGAGGTGGTCGATTACGAACCGCACCCTCATATCAAAGCGCCGGTCGCGGTGTAAGCGTGGCGGTTTCGATCATTGTTGCTATGGCCCAAAACCGTGTGATCGGCCGCGCGAACGGATTACCGTGGAAGCTTTCCGGTGACCTCAAAAGATTCAAAAGCATCACGATGGGGCATCACATCGTGATGGGGCGCAAAACGTACGAATCGATCGGAAGGCTTCTCCCCGGTCGCACGACCGTGATCGTTTCCCGCCAGGAAGGGTATGGGGTAGAAGGGGCGGTTGTTGTCTCCTCTCTCGAGGAAGCGATCGCGCTCTCGGACGATCTTTTCGTGATCGGGGGCGG
>CAYRLD010000171.1:0-6018 GCA_964424925.1 uncultured Planctomycetales bacterium | reverse complement strand
CACGCTTCGATTTCTGTTATCGTTTTCTCGGGCCTATAGCTCAGTGGTTAGAGCAGGGGTCTCATAAACCCTTGGTTCCCGGTTCGAATCCGGGTGGGCCCATTTCCCACTTTTACCGGATCCGCTTCCTCTGGCGGTCTAACTGAATGTGGTGAATATGGCGGGCGAGTCTCTCCCGTTTCGCGGTATCCATTTCGGTAAAGACGATTCCCACGTGATACCCTTTTTTCCCCAGGGGAATCTGCCGGACGACTCTCCCTTCCAGTAGAAATCTCTGCTCTTCTACGAGGAGGTTAAGGGAGAGAATCGAACCCGGTTCGATCGGGTTCGAAACAAGGATCCCTACTCCGGTGGCACTGAGATCTTGTTCCTGAAAAGAGATCGGATGTGCTCCGGAGAGAGAAATTTTCTGGAGGCTGTTTCCGTTGGTAATCCGAACATGTCCTCGTCGTTGAATTCTACGGAAATTTGGAGGTGTTTTGATTTCGAGCAGAGGAATATTGTCGTATCGGAAACCGACCGCTTCTCCCATGGCCCCCCATAGCGCATCCGGTTGCGTATACCCCAGGATTACTCGGGACCCTCTTCGAATCGGCATATTCTGCCATCCCGCTGTGGGAAAGGAGATCCGGATGGTCTTCGCATTATAATCTTCCACCCGGCTGATCCAGACCTGTTCTTCCTCTCCCTCTGAGAAAAGTGTGGAGCGGGTAACTTCCAGTCGTTGTCCGATTTCTACAGAGCTGTTTTCGGAAGGGAGCATTTCTTCTTCCAGTTGTAATCCGAGTAGGCAATGTGCTCGAAGATTAAGAGGGTTCTTGTCGAGAACCTCGTGCAACAGGTCTACCGCTTCCTGTTTCCCTCCTGTTTCGAGGCAGGAATTGGCTAAATTACAGAGGAAGTCACTTTTTCGCCCGGAAAGTTCAACGGCACGTTCGAAGCAGTGCTTGGCATCCGTATGTTTCTGTTGTTCAAAGTAGAGCGCTCCGAGATCATTCCAGGCGGGCCCATTCTCCTTCTGTCTTTTCAAGAATTGGTTGTACAGAACCACCGCTTCCTCTGTTCGGTCAAGTCTGAGGAGAGTCGCTGCGATCTCTTTGAGGGTGGACGCATCATCCGGGTCTGTTTCGTGTGCTTTTATGAAAAGCTGTAGGGCAAGATCGAACTTCCCTTCGTTACGCAAGATGCGCGCGCGCTTTTGCCAAGGATTACTCATATCGTCGACCTTCACTCCACCGGAGTCTGAAAACAGGACCGACAAGTTATCGGAATTGCTCATAGAATAAAACCCTCGTATTCATTACGAGGAACTCTTCCATTCGTTACATAAAATTGGATCTTTTTCTCAAAATGGGAGGAGGGGCCCCTTTCTGTTTTCTCCTCTGTAGCAGGGGTTGCACCCAAACGAAAACCCGGATCTAATGTTCACGAGGATATGAACGATTCCGAACGTAAATTGGCCGAATCTCTCATCTTGACCCAGAAGGTGGGGCCAGAGGAGATGGAGAAATGTCTCTCCGAACGGCAGGAAGGGGAGACTCTTGTCGATGCCCTGGTTCGTCAAGGGACCATTCAAACGGGAGAACTCGAGCGCGTATTAGATTCCCTTCCGGACCTCGAGGAAGAGGCGGATAACACCTTTGCCCGGGCGGTAAAAAAGATTGGTCGGTATAGGGTGATCAGTGAAATTGGGCGAGGTGGAATGGGTCGGGTCTATCTCGCGTACGACCCCAATCTGAAAAGAAGCGTTGCTTTGAAGGTGATGCGGATCGAGGAATTGGAAGATTCGGCTCGGTATCGACGTGAGACGGAGATTGCCGCGGGATTGCAACATCCCAATATCGGGGCGATCTATGATGCGCAACAGGAAGAAGAGACGTTCATCATTGCGATGCAGTACATAGATGGCGATTCTCTTGATAAGGCGAGGCTCGACCCTCGAGAAGCGATGAAAGCGATCGGAGAGGCGGCTCGCGCGGTCCACTTTGCACATGATCACGGCATTATTCACCGGGATATTAAGCCCGAAAACATAATGCGAACGAAGGACGGGCGTGTCTATATTATGGATTTCGGGGTAGCTCGTCGAATCGAACGAAAAGCTTCTTTAACACAGACCGGCACCGTCATTGGAACCCCCATGTTTATGTCGCCAGAGCAAGCGGCCGGTCGAGAGCTCGATGTTCGAACGGATGTCTACTCTCTCGGCGCTACCCTCTATTCTTTGATTGCGGGGAGACCTCCTTTTGTCGGAGCCTCTGTTCTCGATATTATTCAGAGGATCGGTAAAGCGGAACCTCCGCGACTGCAGGCGTTTCATCCCGATTTACACAAGGATGTGACAACGATCGTTCAAAAGTCGATGCGGAAAGAGCGGGTTCGTCGTTATCAGACGGCCTTAGCGTTGGCAGAAGATATAGATCGATATTTGTCGGGTGAACCGATTGAGGCTCGGCCGATGTCTTTTGTGGAAAAAGGGGTTCGGTATCTTCGAAAGCGTCCCTGGATGGTGAATGCCCTTCTTTTCCTTACCATAGCGGTGGGGGTTGGAGCGGGGTTGATATGGAAAGAGAAACAGAGGGAAGAACAGAGATCCAAATCGGAAAATTTTCGGGCCCACCAAAAGGCGATCCGAGATTTGGCGATGGAACGGCTGGGTCAGGCGAAAGTGAACCTGGATAAGTGGAATCGGTTTCTGCTATTTGCTCCGCGGGATTTGTCTTCAAAAGAATATCTTCTTACCGAAGCGGTCTCTCTCTGTTTGGCGGCCCGTTCTCTTAATGGGGACGATTTGGCCGAAGCAGATTTTACTCGGGCTCGAGCACTTTATCTGTTGGGTCGATATCGGGAAGCCCAAAGTGCGATTCAAAATGCAATTTCAGAATCTCGGCAGGATCATTTCTATCTCGAGAAAGCACGAATTCTTCTCCGTCGCCAGATGAAACCGGTTGTCGGTATTCCTCTTCTGCATGCAGATCTTTTTGCAAAAGAAGGCTTGGCGGAGCCTGCAGTTCGTTGGTTCCTTAAAGAGATCTCTTTCGATGATTACGGGAAATACGTAGACGATCTTGTGCAAGCCGAACATTTGGGGAGGCCTCTGGAAGAAAGAACTTCCTTGCCGGGCATCATTCTTCATCCGGATTACTATTACAAAAGGTCACGAGAGTTATGCCAAATCCTTCTCGATCGTACTCCTGATCCAGGGCACCAGGCGGATATCCACAAGGTGATGGCGTGGGCGGGCTATTGGAAATTTCTCTTTGAAAAGGACGTTTCCGAAAACGTTTTTCTTCAAACCAAGCACCATATCGATCGGGCTTTGGAGGGGAAGCGTTCTGATGAGGACCTTTATCTTTTGCAGGCGCAGTTAGCGGTAGCGTGGGGGCAAGAATTAAGACGGGATGGTTCCTTGAGTGAGAACCCTTCTTTTCTTGCTTTGCGCGAGCCCATTGTAGAGATGGCCCGCAAGGGGGTAGAGACAGCTCTTCTGATTCACCCAGAGGGTGTGGATATACGAATCCTCTCGGCTCAATTGCTTGCGGAAAGAATCGAACCGGGGGTATGGGAAAATCTGAAACAGGGAAGAGCGGGTCGGGAAAGCGTAACCCGGATCTTACATGAATATGTTCGGCCGGGGGAGCAGATATGTGCGGCCATCGTTTCGGATGATCCCCAAAGCGGGATGGCCTGGTTTCAATGGATGATTTTTCAGTGGCAAGAACTGCTTTTGGAAAAAACTCTCGGTGGAAAGAAAAGCGCCTCTCTCCTTGCGTTGGTGGAACGACTCGATCAGAGCGCAGTACGGGGCTTGCAAGCCCTCTCTGAAAATCGGTTTCGCGCCTTGCTCTTCTTTTTCCGGACCCTTTCTTCTTTTGTCCGGTTTGATCTGGTACAAGGAGGGGAAGAAAAGGAGAAGGCTCGGCAGGCATTTTCCTCCGCGAGGAAGGAACTGAAGGTCTTGTCCTCAGATCTCTGGGACCAAACAAGGACCCTTTCGAAACGTCTGGGAGGAAAATGAGTAAGTTTGTCCGTTTCCAATCCACGATCTGGACGATGATCCGGGATGCGAAAGAGGACTCCCCCGGCGCATTTGATGCGTTGGTTCATTTGTATCGGGAACCGGTCCGTCGCTATCTCCGGTCTCGAAATATCCGAAGGGAGCTGGCCGAGGATCTGGTCCAGGATGTGTTTTTTCGCGTTTTTCAAAAAGATCTCTTACAGAAAGTAGAAGAGTCGAAGGGGAAGTTTCGCTCCTTTCTTCTTGGGGTCACCAATAATATTATTCGGGAATCGGTCTCCCGAGCCCAGGCGGCAAAGAGAGGAGGGAGTGAGGTACACATTCCTCTCGAAGATTCCGGGTTGGATGTGGAAGCGAAAGATGAGAAAGATTTCGAACGGGAGTGGATGCTTCACTTGGTTCGCCTTGCGATGAAAAGTCTCGCCTCTTCTCGAAGTGAGGCGGTTCGGCGCGACCTTGCGGTGTTCCGGAAATTTATGAGAGACCGCCCCTCCTACGAAGAGTTGCAGAAAGAGTTTTCGATTTCCGCGCACGGTGTGAAAAATGCTCTTTACGAGACCAGAAAGAGAATCAAAAAAGAAGTTGAGGGGTTGGTCAATTCGTATACCTTCTCCGCTAAGGATTTCAACGATGAGATGTCCATTTTCGATAGTCAATCAAAGGGAACGTTAACCGGAAAGGGATCGTAATGAGGATTGGAATTCTGGGAGGTGGTTTGCAGGGGCGGGTGATCGCTGAGGATCTGGCGGTCGATTTTGACGTGACGATTGCCGATCTCCGCGAAGTTACTGTCGCGGGGGCCAAAAGTCTCTCTCTCGATCTTTCTGATTCAGAATTGATGGTCTCGTTTATGAAAGAGCAAGACCTGGTTGTGGGAGCTCTTCCGGCCCGACTCGGCTTTCAAGCGGCAAAGGCGGCGGTCGAGGCGAAGAAAAATTATATCGATATCGCTTTTTATGAAGAGGATCCGGCTCCCCTGCATGAGGCGGCTTGCGAAGCGGGAATTGCGATTGTCCCCGATTGCGGGCTTGCTCCCGGAATTTCCAATCTGATTGTTGGTCGGGAATTGGAGAAAGGTCTTCCGGATGAAATCCATATCAAAGTCGGAGGTTTTGCAGAAGATCCAGCGGAACCGTATGGGTATGCGATTACCTGGTCTCCCGAAGATCTCCTCGATGAATATACCCGTCCGGCGCGCATTCTTTCCGAAGGAAAAGTTGTTTCCGTGCCCGTTCTTTCCGGTCGACAGAAGCTTCCGGTGGATGGGGTAGGGGAAATCGAAGAGTTCTTCACCGATGGACTCCGGACTCTTCTGGATTGTGGCGTTCGCGAGATGACGGAGAAGACTCTTCGCTGGCCGGGACATATAGATCAGATTCAGCCCTTGCTTGAGAACGGAACCTTGGTTGAGGAACTTCGGGAAAACTGTTCCGGAAAGCGCGATATCGTTGTCTTTCGTGTGGATGTCGTTCGGGACGGTCAGACAGAACGGTACGGTTTTGTCCAACGAACTTCTGATGGGCTAAGTGCGATGGCGCGGACCACAGCGCTCACCTGTGCTTCTGTGGCCCGGTGGGCGGCCAACGACGGGATCGGGAAAACGGGCGTGCTCCCTTTGGAGAAGATTGGAGGCGACGAGAAAGTCTTTGCATCGATCGTTCATCTTCTGGCATCCAAAGGGATAAAAATCATACACGAAGAAGTTGCGGTCGGTGTTGAATAGATAGATGAGTATCAAAGCGCTGATCCTGGTAACTCTCTGTTTGCAAGATCCAGCCAGCTTTGAAGAGATTCGTGACCACATCCTTCCTAAGACGGAAGAATTGACCTGGACCGAGATTCCGTGGCGGGCGACCTTTTGGGAAACGGTTATAGAGGCCCAGGGAAAAGATCGTCCCATTTTATTCTGGGCTATGAATGGACATCCTTTCGCCCAGACGTGAAACAATGGTGTCGCCGCCCGTGGGTCGGTCTGGTCGGATCCTCGAATTCAGAAGGCG
>CAYRLD010000170.1:3879-6055 GCA_964424925.1 uncultured Planctomycetales bacterium | reverse complement strand
GACCGGCGAAGGGGAGAGGAAGACCACCGGAAGCGAGATCCCCAGAAGAACGACTAAGCCAAGAAGAAGTCCGAAGAAAGAAACCCCTGTTCCAAACCCGAGAAAACTCCATCCCGCTTCTTCCGGTTTACGACGCAGCCACTCTCGTAAGAGAACCAGAAGAATAGGAACCCCTCCTGCAATGAGAGAAACCCAGAACCTCGCGGGATGCGTCCCTTCTATATGCCCTTCATAAAGGGAAAACGTGCAATTTTCATGAGGCCCTAACCAGCCGAGGAAAGTCCACGTCCCGATCCCAATCAAGAGACCCGAAAGGAGTCCCATCGGAAAAGCGTGAAGCCGATCTTTCCAGGAGAATGTCACCCAGGTCGTGATCAGAGTGACGAGCCCCCCCAGGAGAAGCAACACAGAGCGAAGAGAATCCCCTCGAGGCAATTGGTTAAATTCCCGCGAACCAATCTCGATAAAATCGGCCACTTCATTCGCATTATAGGAGAAGGAGAGCCCCGCACCGATTCCGATAAACGATCCAACAAGACCGCAGAACATTCCCGAGAGAAGGAAGACCATAATAATCCCTCGTGGGGAAGCGCCCAGCGCTCTCATAATTCCGATCTCTCGTGTCTTCGCCCGAACGACCAAAGTATAGATCGCCATGATGTTAAAGCCGGCCACAATGATGATGAAGAAAAGGACGATAATCTGAATCCCCTTCTCGATCGACACCGCTTGAAGAAGAATCGCCTTCGCCTCTTCCCATGTACGAGTCTGAAAGCGGCCACATCGCCCAGAACGATGAAATTCTTCGTAACAGCGGTGATTCCGTTCTTCCCCGAAAGCATGAATCACATCGACAAGTTCTTTCCGGACGCGATGAATATCGGCTTCGTAATTGTTCAGCGTAATCGAAACCGTCGTAATCGCCCCTTTTAGTTTCATGAAGGACTGGGCATCCGACAGGTTCATGATGAGAAAACTGTGATCATATTCCGCCATGCCCGATTTAAAATCCCCCACGCTCTGGAAGGATTGATGAAAAGGGCCCCCTTCATACCGAACGGTCATCAATTGGAATTCACTGATTCCAAAAATCGGAAACTCTCGCCCGAGAACGACCGCCCCGGGAATTTCTAGACGGACCCCTTCGCGAGAAGGTTCTGTTTTGAAATCAAAGTGCGATTTCCCCCCCGCTTTGAAATAGTTTTCGAGTTGAGAAACGCCCTTCTCTTGCTGGGGATCGATCCCCAGAAAGGTCACCTCTTTATAGGTGTTGCGAAACTGAAGCCACGCCTTCCATTCGATGCGAGGAGAACATCCTTGCACCCCCGGAATTTTCCGAATCTCTTCGCAGAGTTTATTGTAGTCACGAAGAAAGACATTCGGCGTTGCGGGAATAACTACGAGATCGGCCTGCATTCCCCGGATGCGGGTACGAAGATCCCGGGAAAACCCTCCCATGACGGAGGTGACTACAATCATGACCATGATCCCGATCGCGACGCCTGCGATCGAAAAATAGATAATCCGGTGCGACCGGAGATACCTCAAGGCCATGAAAAGCTTATACACCTACTCCTCGATGTTGGCAGATTCCGCTTCCCGTAACTGAGGGAAGAGAATCACTTCACGAATGGAGGGATTGTTCGTCAACAACATGACGAGTCGATCGATTCCGATTCCAATCCCCCCGGCGGGAGGCATTCCATGCTCCATCGCAAGTAGGAAATCTTCGTCTACCTTCCCCTGCTCGATCACTTCCTCGCCCACCTGCTCGACAAGTCTCTTGCGTTGTTCCTGAGGGTCATTGAGTTCGGTATAGGCATTCGCGAGTTCCATCCCCGCCATGTACGATTCGAATCGATCTGCAAAGCCAGGTCGATCTGGGATTTGACGGCAGAGCGGGGTCATCTCAATCGGTTGCCCCGTGACAAAAGTGGCATCTTGGAGATCTGGCTCAATCACTTCGCCAAAGACTTCATCCACCATCTTTGTCAAATCCATACCGGCGGTGTCGACCCCCTTCTCGCGAAGAATCCCACGCAGTTGCTCTTCATTCGCAGGGTCAATATCCTTCTCTTTGAATAGTTCGAGGAAATCTTTCCGCGGCCAAGGTGGAGTAACATCGATCGTCTTTTCGCCAAAAGAAAGTTTGGTGTCCCCCGTAATCTCCTTTGCC
>CAYRLD010000170.1:3126-3869 GCA_964424925.1 uncultured Planctomycetales bacterium | reverse complement strand
CCTTTGCCAAGAAGGAAACGAGGCTCTCCGTCAACTCCATCATGGTACTCAAGTCGCCGAGGGCATGGTACAGCTCCAGAAGCGTAAATTCCGGATTGTGGGAAGTATCAATCCCCTCATTTCGGAATACGCGACCGATTTCATATACCTTCTCAAACCCTCCGACCATGAGTTTCTTCAGCGGAATCTCAAGGGCGATCCGCATATACAGGTCACGATCAAGAGCGTTGTGATGCGTCACAAAAGGACGAGCGGCCGCTCCTCCTGGAATGCTGTGCAGCATGGGAGTCTCCACCTCAAGGTACCCCCGATCATCGAGGAATCGGCGCATCTTAGAGAGAATCACCGCACGATTCTTAAACGTATCCATGACCTTCGGATTCGCAATCAGATCGAGATATCGACGCCGATAGCGCAATTCTGGATCGGTAAATCCATGCCACTTTTCCGGAAGAGGCCGAAGAGATTTCGTAAGGAGTTCGAAGTCCGTGGCAAAGAGGGAGATCTCTCCCGTCTTGGTTTTCCCAAGAGTTCCGGTCACCCCGATCCAATCCGCATTGCCGACCAGTTTGAAAAGGGGCCACTTCTCCGGCAAATTATCTTTCCGCGCGTAGACCTGAATCTTTCCGCTCTGGTCTCTCAGGTCCAGGAAGGCGGCCTTCCCAAACCCACGATGGGCGGTGATCCGTCCGGCAATCGTAAAGGATTTGTCTTCCGGACCTTTTTCGAAAGCGTCTACAACC
>CAYRLD010000170.1:0-3116 GCA_964424925.1 uncultured Planctomycetales bacterium | reverse complement strand
ACAACCTCCTGAATCGGGGTCGTATCGCCAAAAGCCTTTCCCCACGGAGAGGCTCCCGCTTCTCGGATGGCATCTAATTTTTTGGTTCTCTCTTCAAATTCGCTGCTCATAGGCCCCGAATCCTACTGCATGCAACCAGAATGTCAAGGAAGGGGAAAGCTCTGGAGAAGGCAACGGGAGCCCGATAGACTATCCGGATGAAATTCGGATATGCCTGGGAACAGAGATTGAGTCGCAAAGAAGATATCGACCTCGCATACAAAACCGGAAAACGGGTTATGCGGGGCCGACTTCGTTTCTTTTTCCGTCCAAACGATCTCCCTGTATCCCGTCTCGGTATCAGCGTTCCCAACAAGGTGGGAGGAGCGGTCGAAAGAAACCGGTGGAAGCGACTTATCCGGGAGGCGTTCCGCCTACATCCGGAAATCGGACCCGGGATGGATATCTTAGTCGTCCCCTTGAGACCTCCCGAAAAAACAAAGAGACCGGAAGTGGAAAAGCTCCTCCTCGAGTCCGTCGGGACAATCCGGTGAAATACATCCTCATCATTCCCATCCGCCTCTACCAGATGACTCTTTCCCACATCCTCCCCCCCTCCTGCCGGTACTGGCCGAGTTGCTCTCAATACGCGCTCGAAGCGGTTCAAAAGCATGGGTTCTTCCGGGGTTTTTGGCTGGGAACAAAAAGGGTTTTGCGGTGTGGCCCGTGGGGAGGATGGGGGCACGATCCAGTGCCGGAATAGGAAAGCTACTTCTTTTCTAAGAAGTAGATGACAACCCGAATCTTTCGAGAAGAGTCTTTCTCCCGCTCACGGCCACCCTTACTCTTCCTGAAATCTGGGCTCTCCGGTTTCTCTTCATTTCGATTCCCAGAGGTGGGGGCCGGAGCATCCTTTCCTTTATCCAGTTCTTTGTAATCCGCTTCCGGGGGTGCCTCCTGCTGAATCCCCCGATTGCCTTCTCCGAAATTATCCAGGTTAGGCTGGGAACGATTTTTATCGCTCTTTTTGAGCAGGGCGAGTTCATCCTCATTTTCACCCGGCTCTTCGAGAGAAGGGGAAGGCTTTTTTCCGCCCTGACGACCTCTTAAGTGGAACTCTTTGATCCCACCCGCCATCACCAAGACATCCTTTCCTTTCTTGAGCTTTTCCCGCAAGGCGTCGAATTCCTTTTGCGTGAGTTCAATAAGAACGCAATTCTCTTTCGCATACGAACTTTGGCCAAGAGATCCAGCGCCTGGTTTAAAGGAGATCTTCTGAGACCGAAGGGTCTTCTCTACATCCTTGCGGACTTTCGAAATATGGGAAGCCTGCACGGTCAGAAACTCCGAAGGTACCGACCCGCTCCTCCCACCAAATCTCATCGTGCGAAGCTGATCTTCACTTTCCGCTAAGGTTTGCACCTTTTCAGACTTTTCTTCCGCCTTTCTTCGCAAGCCCTTATCTACTTTCTTTACAGCAGGCGTCTTTTCCAAACCGAAGGGCTCTTCCCCATATTCCGCGCCCAATTCCTTATCGACCGAGAAGGATCGATCATTCGGTCTCTTATTCTCGAGAACCATTGCTTCCTCCACCGGAACCTGCACCTCCATAGGAGAAGAGAGTTTTTCGATCTGGCCCACATAAACAACGCTGATCGCAACAAAAACAACCGCCGCGGCGCTCACCGCCCACTCGACCCGAAACTTTCTTTTCTTCGGGAAGGGATGAACCTTCGCAGCGGAGGGTTCCAGTCCGGCTCGAATCCCTTCGGAAAATGAATCGGGAGCAGGAATCGTGGGCAAACTTTTCACCGATCCGACCAGTTCCCGTAGCTCTTCCAACTCGCTCTGACAGGGCGCGCATGCGGGAAGATGAGCCTCCACCTCGGTCTGCTCGCTCGGGGAGAGTTCCCCGTCGAGATAGCCGGTTAAGAGTTCCTGGTCAAAATCACATTTCATGGTCTTATGACGCTTCCTCTCGGGAAGAAGTTCCCGAAAAATTCTTCCATTTTTCCTTTACTTGAAGCCGGGCTCTGTGAAGCCTCGAACGGACCGTTCCCTTGGGAATTTCTAAAATGGAGGCAATTTCATCATAGGAGAGGTCTTTCAGATCCTTCAATACGATAATCTTACGATCCTCTTCCTCTAAGAGAGCCAACACTTGATGCACCTGTCGCTCTTTTTCCGTCGCCTCAATCGGGGCTGCAGGATCCGCGTCATAGCCGGGATCAATGCCTTTCTCGCCATCTTCCGCATGAATCGTGGCCGCACGATGACGCCCCTTTTCGCGACGGAAACTAATACTTTGATTAAAGGCGATCCGGTAGAGCCAGGTAGAAAAAGCGGAATCGCCCTTAAATTTAGAAATATTTTTCCAGGCGTTGAGGAACGTACGCTGGGCAATATCCTGCGCATCCCCCCAATGAGAGCTGAAGCGGTAGACCGAATTGAGGACTTTTTCTTGGTGACGTTGGACAAGTTCGTTGAAGGCATCCTGGTTGCCCTGTTGTGAAAGGTGCACCAATTCCCGGTCAGACCGGTCCTTCATCAAAGCCTCAATCGCGAACGCATCGGAAGCCTGTGTCGGGATGAGCAAGAAGAGGATGCTCTAAGAGACGGTTAGAACTCCGAAGAGCCTCTTTTGCCGTCATGAAGGATCCCCCCTTTACCACAACCATATCTTCCGACTGTCCATCCTTATCGATCGGAACTCGGGACGATGTCCATTCCCAGACGTTCCCCGCCATGTCAAAAAGATCGAGATCGCCCCGCCCCTTTGGGAAAGATCCTACCGGGGTGGTACCCGGCACTCGATTCTTATACCGCTGCCAATACTCCATAGAGTTCGCAAAGAATTCATCAGACCCTGGAGGCGGAAAATCATTTCCCCAAGGCCAAGTCTCTCCCTTGAGAAATCGCGCCGCCTTTTCCCACTCTTCTGCCGTCGGAAGCCGTTTCTTCGCCCACGTGGCATACGCTTGTGCATCACCATACGTTACGTAGGTAACGGGATGCTTCTCTTTTCCCTTGGGAGGTTTTCGCCCCCGCCACCCCGATATCGCAGGAGGACCAGGACGTTTAGGATTCGAAAGAAGAAAGGCGGCATAGTCCTCGTTCGTTACTTCATATTGATCGAT
>CAYRLD010000169.1:0-6065 GCA_964424925.1 uncultured Planctomycetales bacterium | reverse complement strand
CCCGTCGTTGCTCGAATCGCTCCGACAACGCCCAGACTTGTCTGCACCAAAAGAACCCCCCCCTCTTCCACCATCATCGGAAGAAAAGGAGAAACATTCATACTACTACGACCAAACCGGTTGCCTGGTTGCGTAAACGAGGCGATAAAAGTACACCACTTCGGAGCCCCGGTACGGGAATCTAAACAGAGAACTCGGGAGATCTGCTCTCCAGCTGGAGAAGTACAAATACCAATAAACAGTTGATCATCTCGAATCAAGGGAGGGCCAGAAAAGGCAAAGTTCTGATCGAGAAAGTCATAAGACTGTTGCTCCCGCCTTTCCATTTTCTGCGTCGCATCGTAGAGGCCTTCGGTATCCCATACCCGCTTCCCGGTCGGAAGATGAAAACAGGTCAACCGGGTAGGACCGGAAAAGAAATCCCGGTTATTGGGAGCCACTCGTGTAGATGAGTAAAGGGTGACATACGCATACTCCCCCTTAATCGTGACCCCAATATAAGGACGCTGATACTGAATCCCAAACGTCCGGGGAGGAGAGGGCACTTTCAAAGAACCCTTTTCAGGGAACGTCCAGTAAACCCCTTTCACGAGATTTCCTTCTCGAACTCGTTCTGGGTTGACCGCGACAACTTTATACCCGTTGGTAAAAATGACGTAGGGCTTCCCCTTCCAACGACCATAGGCCGGACGGAGAGGGTAGTCCGAAAGCGAGGAAGTCCGACCCGGTGGTCGAAATCGGCCGGTGTTCGGAACCGATTTTTTTGACGCCTCATCCGCCGCAAAATCGTAACTCCACCAGAGCAGATCATTTCGTACATAACGAGGCTCCCCCTGCTGTGGTACCCGGGTCGCCATGGGAACGGGAAGGGCATTCGTCAATTTTTCGGAGAAAGGAGCAATCTCTATGGAATCGAGAAAGTGTGAAAGCTTCTTCTTATTGCGACCAATCCAAATCAATCGCTCCCCCAAAGACTTCTGCGAGAATTTCTTCAATTGAGAAAGCTGCGACGCATCTCCTGCCAACTGACAAGAAACCGCCATCCGAGCAAGAACAACCTCTTTGGGGATATCCGAATCGGGATAAAATCGAAGAAGCCGATTCCAATAAAGAAGGGCATCATTGTATCGCCCTCTTTCCTGAAGATATCGAGCAAACCGATCCAAATAGGTATCCGACATGCTCGCAAAAAAATAGAGCGAAAGGGCTCGGTCGAGGGCTATCGAATCCTCTTCCTGTAGTGCAGACTCTAGAGCTTGCTCGGCATGAGCATCTCGCATATTCCGGTAGACTTCAAAGGCTTCTTTCGGGAGGGACGCATATCGTCGGACGAGATACTCCACCATCCCCACTTGAATCCCTTCGATTTTGGGGTCTGGGGCCACTCGGTATCGATGCCGTTCAAGGGCCTCCTCATATAAGAGGAAAAGAGGTTCCCACTTTGCCTCTTCGATCGCTTGATCGATCCGAGAGAGAAATTTGGAGGAAACTTGATCTGTTTCGGCCTGCTCCTGAAGCGGAATCAAGCCCGAAAGAAAAAGAAGCGCGCAAGCATGGCTCAAAAACATTCCTGCCTCCGGAAGATCCACCCCCCGTCCAGAGGTCCAGACTACTTGAATTGCCGGAGGAGATTCAAAAGCTTTTGAACCTCTTTGTGCGCTTTCCCGGATTGCGTTACGATCAAAAGTCCATTGACGAGCGTAATGGCCACATCCTCGTTCTCATCCCAACTGTTTCCCGCCGTATTGGTCGTGATGATTTCGGTAATAAAATCCTCCGTAATCGGAGAATCACCTTCCTCCTCTATCGTGAAGGTCGCTCCCGTAAGAGCCCCTCCTGGGTTTCCGGGGGAAGCGAGTTCGACCGATGGCCCGGGGAAGTCACGAATCCGAAAGAGAAGGTCCCGGACATCGTATACACGCGTCACGACGCCCCGATGTACCGAATCCTGGGAAACAACCACCAGGACCCCATCACGGTAGGTCGCCGTCAGACTTCGCATCCCCAGAAGCAGTTTCAATGCAGACTTCAGCCTTAGGTTCTTCAGACGAATCGTAAAACGAAGCTCATCTTCCCCGTACCGTTGAAGAACCTCCTGGTGAATAATGATATTCAATCCGGTAGAGGCTCTCAGATAATCAACAATCTCCTCCAGAAACGTATTCTCAAAATCGAGAGAGACCCGTTGACTACTCAATTTTCGAAGAACTTCCTGTCTTTTTTCATCAACCTCTTGAGCGGAGAGTCCCAAAGAACCGCCAAGAAAAAGAAGAAACACGAATATAGTCTTCATACTCACCCCTACACGATAGCATCAAAGAAGGGTCGCCTTCAACGGGCCAATCTCAACTTATTGAGAAGGCCCTGAATCTCCCTATGATTCGATCCTGTCTGCGCAACGATCAAAAGACCATTTACCAGTCCTATAGACGTCCTCTCGTCCTCATCCCAAGAGAGCCCCCCTGAATTTGCCATGATGAGATCGACCAATAGATCTCGGTCAACACGCTCTCGTGGTGGTTCCGGAAGAACAACCGTTTCGAGGCCAGAATCCTTCTCCGATAGTTTTATGTCCGGTCCAGGGAAATCCCGAATTTTCAGAAGAAGGTCCTGCACGTTATAGACACGAGTCATGACTCGCGAAGACACCCTTTCTCGGGGCAGAACAACAAGAACTCCCTCCCGGTAGATCGCGGTTAAGCCATGAGTTCCCAGCATGAGGCGGAGGGCCGACTTCAGGCGAACCTTTGTCAGTCTCAGGGAAAGAACCGGGGAATGTTCCATATCCAGATGCAAAACAAAGTTTATCCCCGTTACGTCCCGGATATAGTCGAACGCATCCTCCAAGGGAACACGATCAAAATGGAAAGAGACCCGTTGATGGTCCAGTTTTCGCAGGATCTTTTCTTTAGTCTGATCACTCTGTGCGACAAGGGGGGACACCATAGCCAAGCCAAAAAGCAGCGTAATGAATTTCATCTCAGATCTCCTTTCCTATATTCCCCTCTTCGACGGACGAGAAGAGAAAAAGGTAAAAAAGAAAATCAAGAACGTTGATAAAAAGAGACTACCGTTCCTCCATAGGATCTCTCATCGATCCTCTGGAGCCCGGGAAGAGACTCCCCCCACCCGACTTGAGGAGGATGTTCGACAAGAAGCAACCCTTCAGGAGAGAGAAGGTCCCCCTCTGACCAAGCACGCCCTAACGCCTCCAGTTCATCCGGTTTTTCGTGATAAAACGGATACGGAGGATCAATAAATACAAAATCGACTTTTCTATTGAGAACCGTCTGCGCCACAAAGGCGCTCCTTTGATGTAAGGCCGCTCGATCCACAAACTTCAACTTTTCGAGGTTTTTCCGAAGAACAGAAATTGATCGGGCATCCGTATCGAAGAAACTTGCGAAAGAAGCCCCCCGGGAGAGCGCTTCCAAACCAAGGCTTCCTGTTCCGGCAAAGAGATCGACAACCACAGCATCTTCCATCTGACCGCGCAAAATATCAAAGAGAGAGATCCGCATCCTCGATGTGGCGGGGCGAACATCTTTACCAGGAACGCTAAAAAGTTTCGTTCCCTTCGCAGAGCCCCCGGTAAGATAGACCATCCTCGTTCGACTCCTATTTCTGAGACCGATTTTGACTCCACCATTTCTTTGCCATCTCCACCTGGTCTCTCCGGGGAGACCCTTCTCTCGGGCTTCCCGATAGATGGCAAAGAACGAACCAGGCTGCGGAAACCGAGACCCCTCTTCCCGATTCCACAATCTGCCCGAGGCGTTCCCAATGGGTCTTGTCGAGAAACCGAATCATCCTTTCAAAGGGCCTGCGTTGATCTTCCGGGGAAAGAAGAGCAAAGACAGAGTCCTCCAAACATCGGATCAGATAATCTTTCAAATACGGACCAACTTCAAACCCAACCCAATCTGACGCCGTCATCCACGTTAACACTCTGGCGCGATCCTGCAAAGTTCCCGCGCCCGCCCATCGATCTAGAATGGCTTGCCGAAAAAGACCCTCTCCCGAAATCTGCAAGACCGTGCGGACAAGTTCCTGATGATCTCCTGTTTCGAAGAGAAGATCGAGAAGAGGAGTTCGAAGTTCCCTTCGAACCCGATAGGAACGAAGAAGGGCATCGGAAAAAAGAGAGGCCAAGACACCTTCTCGAAGAATTTTTTCTACCGCTGCATCCGTCCAAACCAGAAGATCGGGGTGGGCAAGGCGTTCCGATAAAGCCCCGTGAGATTCATTCAGCCGACGAAGATCCCGCGGAAGACCTCCCCCCAGGAGACAACTCCACCGACCCGACGCCCCTTTCAAATAGAGGCTCTCTCTCGAGGAAACCGCCATTCTTCCTCCGAAAGGAGAGAGAGCGACTTCGAAATCTGAGGGGATCACCCCACCGAGAGAAAGAAGTTTCCCAAGAAACCATTCCTCCCTCCGAAGATCTCGAGGAGACGAATTCGCTTTTGGAAGAGACAGCTTTACCCTTCGAGGCGCCCTCCGTTCGCGAGTTTTCTTCGTCTTGGAATGACCATATTGCTCCACATAGTCAAAAAACAGTTCGGAACCATCCATTGAAAACCGGACGGTTTCAACGGAAGCGCTTTCCAAATGGAATCCCTCCTTCCAAAAGGGATGGGGGGAGTCGGGAGGCGATGGAAGAAACATTGCCGATAGGAAGACAAAGGCAACCATACCGGAGAAGAGAACAAGCACACCGACGGAGACCGCGTGAAAAAACTTCTTCATCGCTCCTCCACCATCGCTTTGCGACGCAATTGATGGTGGTAATGTTGTGCAAAGCGATGGGCTTCATCTCGAACGTAGATCAATAGTCTCATCGCAGCAGAGGAAAGGGGCAGCCGAACGGGTCGGCCATCTCGGAAAAGGATTTCTTCCCTCTTTGCCAAGGAGAGCAGAAGTCGGGACTTTTCTCCCGCCTCCCGTGCCGCGTGAAACTGCCCCAGACCGCCATCCACCAATAGGATATCTGGAGGAGGGGTAGAACGAGACGTTCGAAAACGCCGCCGTATGACCTCTCGAATCATCGCGTAATCATCAATCCCCTTCACTTCTCGGATTCGATATTTTCGATACCCCTCTTTCCAGGGAATGCCCTCCTGAAAGGAGACAAGAGAGCCAACCGCCTGATCGCCAGAAACATGAGCAATATCGACCCCCTCAATTCGGCGAGGACGAAAGGGTAGATCCAGTCTAGAGACCAGGTCCTCCAGCCCCTCTGCAGGATCGAGCGGGGTAATGTCTCCTTCTACGTAGTCCTTTTGAGAGCTCTTCTCTTCCAAATGACGCAAGGATTGGATCTGATCCCGTAAGTCGGCCGCCCTTTCGAACTCAAGTTTCTCCGACGCAGACTTCATCCGACGTTCCAAATCCCCAAAGAGAGCGGCTCTCTCTCCCTGGAGAAACCTGCGCAGAGAGGCGATATCAGCTTCATAGGCCTCTTTCCCAATCAGATCGGCGCAAGGGGCGGTACACCTCTGCAAAGAATAGAGCAGACAGGGTCGGAAAAATTTTCGCTTTTCATCCTTCTCCCACATCGGGATTTGACAAGTGGCAAATCGAAAGATCTTTTGGAGGGTCTTCACCGCATCCCGGAGATCTCCCACATTCGTAAAAGGCCCCCAGGTATCCGCATCCAGAGAGTCCGTTTCTCGCTTCACCCATACCTTTGGAAAATCATCACTCCTCGTTACAGCGAGAACGGGGAAGGACTTATCATCTTTCAGCCGGCTATTAAATCGTGGCTGGGTATCTTTAATCAGCCGAGCTTCCGCAAGAAGAGCATCAACCTCGGAGGGCAGGACCAACCATTCGACATCCTTTACCTGAGACATTAATTTCTCAATCCGAGGCTCAGGAAGACTCTTCCCAAAATAACTGGTAACCCGATTCCGAAGATTCTTTGCTTTCCCTATGTATAGAGTTCTGCCCTGATCGTCTTTCATGAAATAGACACCGGGAGAATCCGGAATTTCACGGATTTTCTCTTTGATAGCCAATTTGGACATAATCCTTATTATACTCTGAGAGGGAGGTGGAACGAA
>CAYRLD010000168.1:0-6092 GCA_964424925.1 uncultured Planctomycetales bacterium | reverse complement strand
GACCGGCCATAACATAAAGTGGCCCTTCCCCATGTCCGATTGCAGACCGTTGTTCTTCGTTTAATTTGTGGCCAATGGCCTTTTCATACGCAGTGAAGAACTGTTTCAGGCCGAACGATCCTGCTTGTGGTGATTTTATCTCCAGCAGATCCGTGTTTTGATTTACACTCGGGCACATGAAGGGTCCCTTCTACTTTTCCATTCCTGCTATACCGTGAAAAGAATCCTAGTACGCATCGATCGTCATCGTGCCGCGAGATACGGTCGCGTCGACGAAGAGGCGTTCGTTGTCGGTGCGGTGGAAAGGACGGGAGACGTCCAGAAGTGTGCCACCGGGGGCGTCGTAGAGGAGAAGATAGTACGTGCCTTCGCTTGAAATCTCTTTGCCCCGGAAAGAGGTCATGCCTGAGTCGACCCAGCCGCACTCTTCTTGCCCCGCAATCACCCCATGATCACAATCGTGGCTCCAGCCGACTTCAAGCCAGGTAGGTTGGGCGCCGTCATTGACCACCATGAGATCGACCGCGCTTTCGGTTCGGGGGGAACTCTTCTCGCCGGTGAGAAATCCGAGTTGGGTCGAGGCAAGGAGCCCCAGAAGGACAAACGGGATCGACCAGATGGCAAATCGAAGCATCAAGATTCCTCCAGTTTTCGGCGTTCGGCGCTGCACAGGTGGGAAAAGTCCGACCCACCCTGGTTGAACTGCTTCTCCCAGGGCTCCCGGTCGGTGTGTTCCCATTTACTACGACCTGCTCAGCCTCCCCAGACAGATGCAGGTATACCCTTCTCCGGCTATATTTCTGCGTTTTTGGGGAATGCTGACGGGAAAATCGAAAAAGATTCGCCCTTTTTGGAAGGTTCTATATAGGAGGAGCGGCGATTTACCGCTTTTTGCCCCCAGGCCCGTATTCCGGCCCGGGATGGAACTCGGCGACCCCGGGAAGAGGCGTCAAAATGCTCCTCGCCAACCCCGATGCCTCCCCCTCTTTGAACGCCCCGGTAATCCACGCCCGCCCGCCGAAACTCTCGACCATGATCCGAGGCTTGGAAACAATCACGCCATCCACCAGGATCGCGACCATCCCCTTGGGCTCTTGGGCGAAGAGCTCTTTCGCCAACCGATCGAACCGCTCGCCCCCCTCTTTGGTCAACTGAAGCTCAAGCACCCAGTTCGATCCCCCTCCGGAAGGAATCCCCTTCGCCCCGGTCACATCCGCATTCGTCAAAACCGGTTTCCTGGCGACAAGAATTTGATCCCCAGAAAGGTGCCCGTATTCGGCGGGCTCTTTCTTGTCGTTCTTCATCGCGACCCATCCGGAAGGGACATTCTCTTTGGTGCCGTCCCAGCTCTCGTGAATTTTTTGATCCGCAACCGCCCGCTCCTGGACAACCCCGCCGTAGCGGAAGAGATCCTGAAACTCTTCGAGCTTCGCCCGATCCCCCCCCGCCACACGAACGAGAAGAAGCCGCCCCTCATACCGGGCGACAAAGAAGAGCTTCACCTTCTTATAGCCCGCGCTCGCAAGCCGTCCGACCACCGCTGCCACGAGATCCTTCTTGAAGGCTTGATCGGTCAAACCCTTCTTCGGCGTCAGGTAGAACTCCAGCCCCCCCTTCGCCTGCCAGGCTTCTTCAAACGACGTACTCTCCGCCACCGGCAGTTTGGGATCCGAATCCTGTATCACCAGAAACAGAAGAGCACAAAGAAACGACATCTTTTCCTCCTTCGGGAAGCGCGTAGAGAGTTCTCAGGAAATATAACACAAAGAGGAGCGGTGTGTCCTATTCCGTCACAGGCGGGCCGTACCCTAAAAGCGTTGATTTGAAAGAGGAGGAAATATGACCCCGATCCAGACAGAACTCCCGATGCTTCGCCACGCCGGGGCGGTGATCGAGTACACGGTGCATGAAGACGACCTCGAAGAGAGAGACTTCCCCCCGATCCAGGACAGAACGTGGGGCCCCATCCCTCCGCTCGCCGGATCGATCGATATCGGACTTCTCTGCCGGCGCGAACCGGGCCCGATCTGCTTCCGCGCCTCCGGAAACATTGCGACCCTCTTCCTGCCGATCGGCAAGGCGCTCCTCGACCTGGTCATCGCATACGATCCGGTTCAGAAATTATCCCCCCCGATCACCATCAAAGGGCTCTTCACGATCGAAATCGAAAGCGACCGGTTGATGATCGCCCCCCTTTCCAACCACCCCCGGTTCGGATCGAAGTTCGCCGCGAGCTTCGCGCAATTCAGCGAAGAACTTTTCCCCACCGCAGAAGCGGTCGCCATCGACCACCTCTACTTCTTTCGCAACTGGGAAGAAGCGGAAGTCTTGCGCGCCTTTGAGACGAAAATGAAAAGCTTCCGCACCGAAATCTGGAATCTCTCCATCGAGCAGGAGAAGGCGAAAATGTGATACGATTCTAGACATGCTGGTCGAACGAACGCGGGAAGACGGAAAGGAAGAACTGCTTCTCCCCACGCGAACGATTTTTGTCGTGGCGGGAGTTCTCTTTTTCCTCTCGTTTCTCTCTTACGACATCATCGATTTCCCACGCACCGCCGATGAGAAACCGACTGCGTGGCATCTCCTGCGATGGCACATCCTTCTCTGGATGGGGCTCTCCAGCATGCTCTGGGCGGGAGTGAAACACTTCCAGGGGAAAGAAGGCCTACTCTCCGGAAAGGCGGGAAGAGCACTTACGAAATTGGTCGCGCGATTTCCTTCCCTCGCCGAGAAACGGTTTACCTTCGACCCTTCCACAAGATCGGTCACCCTCACCACAAAAACGAGCTCTGTTGAAGTGAAGGCGACGGAGGGGGGGGTGGTCCATATCGAATCAATAGGTCTCCTCAAAGACCTGGGGACAAATCATCCTGACAGCGATTCGCTGGGAGCCCACCACGTGGAATACCGACCGGAAAAAGGCTCCCCTGTTTTCCTTCTTGAGACGCGCCACTACCCCACCGCCCGACGCCTCGCCGAACGGATAACCCAAGTTCTGCGCGTCCCGCTCGTCGATAAAGAGACCGGGGAAGAGAGAACGCACGAGGATCTCGACAAACCTCTCTGGGAAATTCCCACCGCCAAACCGAAATCCCTTCCGTGGCCCAAAAATAAAAAAGAGTGGGGGTTTCGTCGTACTCCGGATGGATTCCGGGGCACGCTCGGGATCACCGTCTCGAACATCATAGGAACGATCGTCTGCGCCGCCCTCATCACGGGATACTTTCTCTTCCTCGTCACCACCGAAACGAAAATCGAATCGTTCGTCTTTTTGCTCGCGGGGATTTTCGGAACGATCGCGTTCTTGTGGACGCTCTCCTGCCTCCCTTACCTGGTAGGGGCGCGCATCGAACTCGAAATCAGTCCCACCCGGATCCGCTACGGAATGTGCTGGCTCAAACGCTACTGGTTCCTCGATCAGTCGATGCCGACGGAAACGCTCGAAGCGATCTATTCGAAAGTAACGGTCCCCTGCCT
Source organism: uncultured Planctomycetales bacterium (assembly GCA_964424925.1). Taxonomy (GTDB): domain Bacteria; phylum Planctomycetota; class MHYJ01; order MHYJ01; family JACPRB01; genus CAYRLD01. The sequence goes on along the minus strand of CAYRLD010000168.1, from coordinate 2,612 downwards.
CGTCTCTGACCAGACCTCCATCCTGCTCGGCGGAAATGATTCCCTCACAAAAGAAGAGAGCGATCGGTTTGGAAAACTGCTCCACTGGATGATCGTGACGACCGTCAAGAAAGACAGGGAAGAAGAGAAAAAGGAGAATTCCTGAGCCCGCGAAGATATCCTGTCGACGATGCCCGACTACGAGGAACTACATACCAAGGCGTGTGCCGAAGGAAAAAGCGGATATATCGATCCGAAGACCGGCTACCTCGTCTTCACCGCCCTGGCGCTGAAAAAAACGGGACGGTGTTGTGGAAACGACTGTCGACACTGCCCCTTCGGACACGAAAATGTAGAAGGGAACGAGCAGAAAAAGGACCCAAACGGACCGGCATGACAGATCCCAGGCCGGACAAAGAGTTAAAATTTTTCAGGAAGTCTCGGGGCCAATTGAGCCGATACCCTTTATCTCGATGAAAGTCTTTCGAACAAACCTGGTCGTCGGAAAACTCGCGGTCGAGGTGCACCGCAAACCGATCCGAAACCTCCATCTAAAGGTACTCCCTCCCGACGGACAGGTGCTCGTCAGCGGCCCCTTGCGGATGAACGACCGCACGATCCGGGAGCTCGTCGACGAGAAAGAAGAGTGGATCCGCCACCACCAAGATCGGATCCGCAAATTGCCGAAAACTCCTAAACGGACGATCACCACCGGCGAAATGCACCCCTTTCTCGGAAAAGATCTACGTCTAACGGTAATTGAAAACGCGCCCCGAAATTATGTCGAACAGAGTTCCTCCGACGAACTTCTTCTGCATGTGAAGAAAGGGATTACGCTGGCGAAAAAGCGGGCACTTCTCGATGGGTGGTATCGCGCACAAATGAAGGCGCGCATCCCCGCTCTCCTTGAAAAATGGGAACCGGTCATGAATGTGGCCGTCAAAAATTGGGGCGTCCGAAAGATGACCAGTCGCTGGGGCTCGTGTAATACCAAAACGGCACGCGTCTCGCTCAACCTCGAACTCGTCAAGAAGGCCCCCCGCCTTCTCGAATATGTCGTCGTCCATGAGCTAACGCATCTACATGAACGGGGACACGGAAAACGATTTCAGAAACTGATGGACCGTTTCTTGCCCGAGTGGAAAAAGCGGCGACGCGAACTCGACCGAAAGATCTAACTTCTAGACGAACAGGTCGCGATCTTTTCGAATCAATTCCTGAAACACCAACGTAATCGCCGGAAGGATCTCCGATACCAGTCGCAGATGACGATCCTTGAGACGATCCGCATCGAAACAGCCGACCTGAAATGTCCCGAAAACCTCTCCACCTGAAATCAGAGGAAAGAGCATCTCACTCTCAAAACCTTTTCGAAGGAATTGCGTATCTTGCGTGTACGATTTCTTGCGCCGGATATCTCTGCGCAAAACGGGAACTTTGGATGCCACCACTTCTGACAACGGCGTTTCGTCGTACGGCCGAGGCTCCTCCTTGGTTTCTACCAACCGACCACTCTTGATCGCCAAGGGAATCAAGAAGAGGCGTCTTTTGGCATCGTATTTCGAAACGCTCATTCGGTCGATCGGACAGAGCGCTTTGAGATTGGAATAGAAGATCTTCAGGATATCAGGGAACGAGGCTCCATCAAGAACGGCGGTGAGAATCCCATTCACGAGTCCGAGTTGGCGGGTATGAAGATCGACTTCCCCTAAAAGCCGCGTCGTCATCCGTTGCGATTCCTGCACGAGATGGCGAGCCTGTCGTGTTCCACCGTTGGTTCCCATACCTCAACCCTATCAGGTTTGAGGGGCCGAATCAAAGCGGAGAACCCCCTTTACACCCTCCGGAAAGCCCGTACCTGAAACGAAACGAGATACAAGCCAACTTCGGCGAGCGCATCACTTGAGGCGTCCTGCAAGGTATCGAAAAACTGGTCCGGGTGGTTCCTGTGGTCGTCAAAATTGCGCAACCCAATCACGCCCAAGACATGGTGATCGAGGATCTCCCTCACCAACTCACCAAACTCGCTGGGGGAGTGGTCCAGGAAGAACTGAGCCGCCGTCCCGATAGACTCTTCATCCCCCATGATCGCAACCCGGGCGGTTCCCTCCACGGAGGCAAGAACCGAATCCGCGGTCATCTTCGGAGCTGTTGATACCGAAACGCCCCTCGGCTCCAGGGAGAGAAACTTGTACTCTTCCAATACCGGCCAGACAAAGGCGCCGCCCCCCTTTTGAAAACGAAAACCGACATCCGTAATTTTTCCCGTCCGCATATTCCGGACGCGTCTTTTTCGTCCGAAGATAACCATCACCTCATTCGGCCCGGCCTTTCTGTACTGCTTTGCCCAGACCAGAATGAGGATCAGAAATATAGTCAAAAGACCAATAGTGACGAGGGCAACTTCTCCCATTCCGCTCCTCCTACTCTTCCTCGAGATACATCCCGAAATGGGATTTCAATTCGTCGAGACTTCCGTCAATGTCCATCTCCAGAAGAGAGGCAAGAGTGTCGAGGATCACCAGACTGTTAATCGTGGCATCCTTCTTCGCGCCCCTGCGGATCCGCTCGGCCAACTTTTGATTCACCTGATGAAGCTCTTTGATCAATTCGAGAAGACGGTCTTCTCGAAT
>CAYRLD010000167.1:5815-6113 GCA_964424925.1 uncultured Planctomycetales bacterium | reverse complement strand
TCGGCCGGATCAGTGATAAACAGGTTTTGGCCCTCTATCAGGGAGCCCTTGCCATGGTGTATCCTTCTCAATATGAGGGGTTCGGACTTCAGGTTCTGGAGGCCATGGCGAGCGGATGCCCCGTGATCGCCTCCACGAGAGGGGCCCTGCCCGAGGTCGTTGGAGATTCAGGAACTCTTGTCGATATCTCTTCCCCAAACGAACTTTCGGAGGCGATGTCCCATCTTTGCCGGGATTCGTCTTTTCGAGAGGGTTTGATTCGAAAAGGGCTCGAACGTATCGGTCAATTCAGTTGGGA
>CAYRLD010000167.1:0-5805 GCA_964424925.1 uncultured Planctomycetales bacterium | reverse complement strand
AGGCGTGTTCTTTTGGCCGTAGGGTGATTCAGGGTAATTATTTACATCGGAACGGCTTTTTGGTCGATATAATATAGGTGTAGTAAGGGATCCACTGTTACCCGGGGTGATTTAAATGCAAAAAACCTTAGTTCGGCAGGTCCGCGATGCCAACCGTCGCGTTTTCGATTCCAAAGATTTCGACGAATATGAAGAGAATCCGAGTATCTTCGAAGCGAGTCGGCAGGATGAAATCGAAAGAGTTCTCCATGATACCGTGGCTAATCGGGACCGCATTCTTGATGTTGGGTGTGGAACCGGGAATGTTCTTCGTTTGGCCCGTCAGCATTTCAAGGAGTGTTGGGGCGTTGACTTGAGCGGGAATCTTCTCGGCGAACTTGCCCGCCGGGAGAAAGACCTTCGTTTGATCGCGGGGGAAGCGGATCAGTTGCCCTTCCTTGAGAACCACTTCGATATGCTCTCTATGTACGGTGTCCTCCATCACCTTGTTGATCATGCGAGTGTTTTTCGTTCTGCCTATCGAGTCTTGAAGCCGGGCGGAGCTCTTTATGCCGACCATGATCCGAATTACTATTTTGGGCGCTTTTACCATTTCTACTACCGGATGCGATATTTGAACCAGCCCGGTTTTGGTACGGAAGATGCGGAAATGTCCGAATGGCACCATACGCGTACAGGAGGATTGAACCCCTTCGAAATGAAGGCTCTTCTCCACAAAGCGGGTTTCTCCCAAGTGGATATTCATTTTCGGATTACGACCAATCCGGCGCTATCCCTTCCGTTTAAGGTGATTCGCTTCCTGATGAGGTCCTTTACGAAGGTCTATCCGTTCAAATCTCTCTATACGCATTTCTGGATCGTTGCGAGGAAGTGAGCGGACATCCTTCCATGTCCTTCCCGGTTTCCCTATAATCGCCCCCTTCATGTTTGAATATTTGGAAGGAAAGATTTCCGCTCGGAAACCGGGACTCCTCGTTCTTGATGTGAATGGGGTTGGTTACCGGCTCGATATTTCTCTCTCTACGTACGAGGCCCTTCCTCCTTCTGGGAAGGCACGGATCCATACTTGGTTAAAAGTTTCAGATTCGGATATGAAATTATTCGGGTTTGCCACCGATCGAGAGCGGGATCTTTTTGTTCGGTTAATTGGAAGCGTCAGTCATCTTGGCCCTGCAAAAGCCCTTTCTCTGATTTCGCATGCCGGCGTCGAGGGTTTAATCTCAGCCATTGAGAAAGGGGATGCGGCCTGTTTGAAAGAGATTAAGGGGATTGGGCCTAAAATGGCCAATCGTCTCGTTGTTGAGTTGAAGGGGAAATTGCCCGAATCGGTTGCAGGGGAAGCGGGAGAAGATACGTCCAGTTCTTTGGATGCCATTACCGCCTTGCAGAACCTCGGGTATGACCGGAATGAGGCTCAAGAGGCGGTTCGTCGTGCGGCCTCTCGACTTCCGCAAGATGTCCCCTTGGAGGATCTGGTAAAGCAGAGTCTTGAAAATGTATAGAGCCTTCCTTCTTTTAATTTTAGCGGCGGCCGGGTGCGCTCATTGCGATCGGGATCCGAAATTCCTTTTCGATCTTTCCTTAGCCAAGGAGTATTATCGCAATGGAAAGTTTGGGGAAGCGATTCAGAAGTTTGAAGATGCGGTCGAGAAGTGTCCGGATAGCTACGATGCGATTGTCGGGCTTGCCAGTTCTGACCGGGAATGGGGGATGGTTAAGTTTACGGAAGCCGAAGACCTATACCGGGTGAAGAAGGTTGAGTTCGCCAAGAAGGAATTTACCAAGGCGAATAAAGTCCACAAGATGGCCGAAAAACTTTTGTTGAAGGCGATCCAGTTGCGTCCAAAGGATATGCTCGCTTATCGGGAACTTGGGATTTTCTACTACAAGCGGGCAACCTCTCCGTACGGATACCCCTTTCGTCTCGATGATCAAGAAAATCGCCAGAGGGAACGGGATTTGGCAATTCGGTATCTAAAGAAAGTGGTTGAGAAAGAACCGAAGGATTGGTTTAGCCAGCGGGATCTCGGGTTGGCTCTTTTTTCTGCTGGGAATTCTTCTGAAGGCCGGATGCATCTTGGTGCGTACCTCTCTGGAATGATGGAGGCTCGGAAATATATTCTGAAGGTTGCTCCTCGTCGGACTACGGAACAGAGGGAGGCTCTCTCAAATCGTCTTCGAGAATTTGACAAACAACTCAATCAGATTCGGCACGTCCTCTATACCTATGTAACCAATCTGGAGAAGACGAGAGCGGAGTGGAAGCGTCGTGGAAAAGTAGACGGAGTGGCCGCTCTCACCCAGGAAATTTTAGCGGTGAAGAATCTTCTTGGACAATACGCTTCGATAGAAGAATCTCCGGAGAATCCGTAGATTCGCTTAGGATTGTGGCCCCAGAATTTTGCGGAGCCCTTCCGTATCGATGTTGTGAGCACATTCGGTAAACCCGTCGAGATCAAAATGAGTTCCCACTTCTTCAGACGGAATTCGGTACTCGAAACAGAGCCGATCGAGAAGGACCAGCAAAGCCTCTTGCTGTTTCTGAGTGAATCTTCCTGCAAGGGCAATGTCGATCGTGCGGGATCCGGTCTGGTTTATCCACCGCTCTGTTGGAATGATTTTCCCATCTTCGTATACACTTCCATCCCCGATGACAATATGAAAAGGGAAGGTTGGGTTCTCATGGGGCCGGTCGAGATGGTGGAGGATGATGTGACGGAATTCTGTGTTGATCGGGACATCTCTTTCCAGATGGTCCTCCTCCTGGAGGACTACAAAATCCTCAGGATAGTCTGAGGTGAGGAGCCAGACGTTGATCCCCGTTAAGGCCAGGACGAACGAGAGTAATAAATAATCGAGAATCTTCATCTGATGACTATTATCGGCTGCCGGCAACGGCCACTTCAGCCGCATGACGAAGCCATCGAACGGGGGCGCGCATAGAGCGTTCTTGTGTGCCCGCCAGAGACGCCATTTCGACGATTTCTTTTTTTTTCACCAAACTCATTCCGCAGAGGATTCGGTGCGGAATTTGTCCCGCTTTGGTAAGAACTTCCCCCACGACTTTGCCTTGGAGGGAGGTTGGGTCGTATCTTCCTTCTCCGGTAAGAAGCAGGGTCGCTCCTCGGATTCTCTTGGAGAATTGGAGTCGTTGCAGGACAAAGGAGGATCCCGAGACTAATCGTGCTCCGTATGCAGCAAGACCTCCGGCCAACCCTCCCGCTGCCCCTCCTCCCCGTACCGTTCGAATATCCCGGGGAAGTTGTCGGTTCCAGATATGAAGTCTCTCTTCTAATCTCTTGATCGCTTCGGGGGAGGCTCCTTTTTGAGGGCCGAAAACGTTGGCGGATTCCCGATAAGCTGTTTTCACGTCACAGAGGACCGTTATGGCGGAAAAGATTTTTTTCTCTTTTCCGATCGCCTCGATCGCCCCTTTTCCGCCGTCTACGGTGGCACTGCCACCTGCACCGAGGAGGATTTCCCGAGCACCCGCTTTCCAGGCCGCCCGGATCAGTTCTCCCGTACCGAAAGTGGAGGTTCGCTCTGGATCCCGTTCCCGTTTCCGTAACAACGCGAGCCCACTCGCTTCTGCCATTTCGATAATGGCCGTTTGTCCTATCCGACTGTACCCCGCTTCGATCTTTCTTCCGAGTGGATCATGTACGGTGACGGTGTGAAACGACTCGTCTTTGGCGAGAACTTCCCTTGTTCCGTCCCCTCCATCTGCAACCGGAAGGGAGAGGATCTCTGCGTGAGGCAAAACCCTGCGTACGCCAGAGGTGATGGCTCTCGCGGCCTGGTGAGGAGAAAGCGTTCCCTTAAACGCGGTTGGGGCGACGACGATTATTTGTCGGGTAGATTCTTTAGCCAATAGTCCCATTCCTGTTTTACGGCGTCTCTTGTATTCGCTCGGGGAAGGGCCTTTTCTTGGCCGGTAACATGGTTTAAGGCTTTAGCGACCGATCGGCATATGGAGAGTTCTGGATGATCCAGATAAGAGGCGAGTTTTACCCAGCCCGGTTTTCCCATGACACGTAATTGTACGATGACCTGGCCTCCGGGCTCATTAGGATCATCAAATCCTCCGCCCTGACGTAATTTTCGGATGATTTTCTCCCAGTCGGCATCCTTCGGGTCGATCGGGGCGTATTCGACGGGGCGGCTCGGATCCCAACTGGCGGCGACCTGTTTATTGCGGAGCCACCAATCTCCCCCCCACATGTTGTAAATCCCGGCGCGGTATTCTTTGGAGTTAAAGAGAGTCATATCGATCGGGTTTACAAAGCGGTCTTCCTTTGCCGATATGTTTCTCTTTTTACAAATATCCCGAAGAGAGGCGAAGGCGCTTCGTGCAATCGATTCGTCGTCACTGATCAGCCTGTGCATGATATACGCCATCCATTTGTAATCTTCTTTTACGATTTCGGAAACCTGGCCCCTGGAAGCGAGGCTGTCAAAGGTGCCGAGTTCCCCTGCATCTACTTCTACGGCAACAAACTCTTCTCCCATATCTTTTCTGGCCTGCGCTTCGGCCCCGTTCTCGAAGGAAGCAGGAGGAACATAACCTCCGCCGCTCTTTTTCTTCAAAGAGGTTTTCTTTTTTGGTTCTTCCTTCTTGCTTGGTTCTGCGGCGGGTTCGGGAGCGGGTTGTTCTACCGGTTCCTGGCGAACAATTTCCGAATCCGATTGCTTCTTTTTCGAAGGGGCGGGGTTATTCTTTTTGTTTGCCAGAAGGTATCCGAGAAAGCTGAGGACGATCACCCCTGCGACCACACCGCCTATTACGAGCGGAGCGTTATTTTTTTGCTGGGGAATCGGACGTCGCCCCCGGGAAGGGGCTCGTCCGCTGCTTCCGGGTGCTTTTACCCCTGACATCTTCCGGAAGAGAGCGGTTTGTCTTCCGCGAGGAGCGGACGTTTTGGCGGGAGCCTCTTCTGCGGGAGGAAGGCTTGCTTTTTTCTTAGGAACCGAAGGGGCTCTCCCCGTTTTCGGACGGGGGAGACGGATCTGGGCACCGCATCCATCACAACTGAAGACGTCTCCGGGGGCCAGATCGGTGATATCAATTTCACATTGGCATTTTGGGCACTTGGTCCACTTTGCCATTATTCACGTCTCCTTTCTCGCCAGCGTAGAGCGCTGATTATAGGTGGGAGGGAAGATCCCATTCAACCAAGTTCTGTTGAACGGGAGGGCGGACGTTTTGGTTCAGGGTCTTACGCGGAAGGGGGCGCTTCCGGTGCAGAGTCGGTATATACTTTCTGGACGTCGTCGTTTTCATCCAAGGCATCCATTAGTTTCATCAATTTTTGACCGGTTTCTGGATCCACTGTGTTTGGGTTTTTTGGGATCATCCGGAATTCAGAAGAGGCTACCGGAAACTTCTCTTCGATCGCTTTCTGTACGGTATTAAGTTCTGCCGGCAAGGTGGTTACCTCGAAGGTATCCTCGATCGTTTCCAGATTTTCCGCCCCCGCTTCGAGTGCCGCTTCCATCAGATCGTCTTCCGTTATGTTATTTGTCGGGATTCGGATAATCCCTTTTCGTTCAAAAAGGTATGCGACGGAATTCGCCCCCCCCAGATTTCCTCCGTTGGAATCGAAGATCCTCCGCATTTCGGGTGCGGTTCGGTTTCGGTTATCGGTGAGAGTCTCGATCAGGATGGCCGTACCCTTGGGGCCGTATCCTTCGTAGGTAATTTCTTCAAAATCCGCTCCGCCGGATTCTCCGCTGCCCCGTTTGATGGCTCGTTCGATGTTGTCCTTAGGCATGTTTGCCGCTTTTGCTTCGTTGACAGCAAAGAGG
>CAYRLD010000166.1:0-6114 GCA_964424925.1 uncultured Planctomycetales bacterium | reverse complement strand
CCGTTGAAAGTTAATTAGGCCTTTTTTGTGCGGATTAGGCTCATTTTCTCTATCCGGGGCATTTTTTTGATTTCGCTTTCCCGGATGGAAGCCGTCGATCTATCGGGAGCGGATTCCTGGTAAACAATTTTCCTGGGATCTGAGATCCGGAAGAATTTCCCCCCCTTTTTTCCGGAAGAATGTTCTCTGAATCGTCTCTCCATATCCGTCGTAATTCCGGTATACAACTTTCCAGATTTAGTTTGAACCATGTACACGGTCCACGCCGTTTCCTTCATGGGGGTCTTATAACCCACAAGGTGCAAAAAAGGAATTCAATCCCGGTCCGGTATGGTAATGTACCCGTCCATCACGGAGGAAAATCATGATTGAACAATTACAAAAACAGTTTCAAGATGTCGCCCCGAAAGCAGACTTCGCTTCTCTTCGATTTGTTCGCGAAAAAAATGAAACCATTTCTGTCCGCCAGGACGTGGTTCAACCTGTCTCTATGTCAGAAGACATGGGGGTCATGATCACGGTTCATGACGGAGGAGGGACTGGGTATGCCGCCACGTCCGATCTATCCACAGGAGGTCTACAAAGGGCGGGAGAGCAGGCCCTTGCGTGGGCGAAACGTACAGCGGGAAAAAGCGTTCTCGATTCGAGGAAGATCCCAAATAAACCGGTAAACGGGGAATACGAGACCCCTGTTAAAAAGGCGTGGGAATCCGTTTCTTTGGAAGAAAAGATCGGTTTCTTAAAGAAAGAATGTTCCCGACTAAAAATCGACGATCGAATTGTGGACTGGGAAGCTCAGTTGTGGAATTCCGATGTTGAAACGTTTCTGATCGGGTCCAATGGCGGAGTTCTTCGACAAAGATTTCATATGCTGGTCCCGGATCTTCGGTCGACAGCAAACAATGGAAATGAAACGATAAATCGAACCTTTGGTGGATTTCGACTCGGTCGCCAAGGGGGACTTGAAATCCTGGATGACTTGGATTTCTTTACATCGGCCCCACGGGTATCTTCGGAAGCGATTGAACTACTCGACGCGCCCAATTGCCCTACCGGAAAAATGGACCTTATCCTGGCACCCGATCAGATGATTCTCCAAATCCATGAGTCGATTGGTCATCCTCTTGAACTTGACCGGATATTGGGAGACGAACGGAATTACGCGGGGACCAGTTTTGTTACAAAAGATATGTTCGGTTCGTATCGATACGGATCAGACCTTCTCAATATAACGTTTGATCCTACGAAGAAGGAAGAGATGGCTAGCTATGGATTTGATGATGATGGAACGCCTGCCAAAAAGGAATTCATCATTCGAGAAGGGATTTTGGAAAGGCCTTTAGGCGGGACCATTTCTCAAACTCGTGCGGATATGGATGGGGTAGCCAATTCAAGGGCGAATAGTTGGAACCGCCCTCCTATCGACCGGATGGCCAATCTCAATCTCGAACCAGGAACGACGTCGTTCGAAGATATGGTGAAAAGTGTCGAGAACGGGGTTTACATGGAAGCGAATTGCTCTTGGTCCATAGATGATTCTCGGAACAAATTCCAATTTGGTTGCGAATATGGTCGCGTTATCGAGAACGGGGAGCTTAAAGGGGTGGTGAAAAAACCAAATTATCGGGGAATTAGTGCCACCTTCTGGCGGAATTTGAAGGCCGTCGGAGATGAAAAGAGCTTTAAGGTGATGGGAACCCCCTACTGTGGTAAAGGGGAGCCCAATCAGGTCATCCGTGTTGGGCATGCCTCTCCGGCCGCCCTCTTTTCCGATGTCGATGTTTTCGGGGGTGCGTAATATGATTGCCCAGGAATATTTCAATAAGATCTCAGACCATCTTCAAACACTTCTTAGTGGGGATGAATTTTTTACCGCCGATTTCCAATCAGAAGACTCTGATTTTGTTCGGTTCAATAAAAGTGAAGTTCGGCAAGCGGGCGCTGTCATGCAGAAAGGAATTTCCCTCGACTTGATAGAAGGGAAAAGGCATGCCAATGGGACGATTTCCCTTACGGGGCAATATGACCTCGATCGCCCTCGCATCGAAAAAATGGTTTCTGATTTGAGGGAGCAGCGAAAGCATCTTCCGGAAGACCCTTATTTGCAAGTGTCGGAGAATGTTCAGTCGACTGACAGGAAGATGGAGAACCACCTTCCTGATGGAGGGGCGGCTGTTTCTGAAATCCGGCAAGCAGGCCAAGGAAGGGATCTTGTCGGAATTTATGCCTCTGGGGGGATTCATTCCGGATTCGCAAATTCTCTCGGCCAAAGAAATTGGTATTCCAATTACAGCTATAACCTTGATTGGAGTTTCTATCATCAGCAAGACAAAGCTGTCAAAACAGGATATGCCGGGTTTGAGTGGAAACCGGAAGAGTTTTCCCGGAAAGTAAATTGGGCTTCCGAACAGCTGAATGTTCTTTCTCACGAACCACAAACGATCAATCCAGGTAAATATCGAGCGTATTTGGCACCCGCGGCTTTGTACGATATTATTGGGGTGATGAGTTGGGGTGGTTTTGGGTTGAAGTCTCATAAAACCAAACAGACCCCCTTACTCAAAATGGTAACGGGGGAAGAGCAATTGAATCCCGCCATAACGATTGTTGAAAATACAAAAGAAGGAATTTCGCCTCAATTCCAAGAACAGGGCTACCTTCGTCCCGACCAGGTAACGTTAATCAACGAGGGGCAGTATCAAGACTGTCTCGTTTCTCCCCGTTCAGGGAAAGAATATGGCGTTGCTACAAATGGAGCCGGCGCTTCCGAGTCCCCTGAATCGATCGATGTTGCCGCGGGACGAATTCCCATGGAACAGACGTTGAAAGAACTGGATACGGGGATCTTTATTAACAACGTTTGGTACCTTAACTTTTCAGATCGTGTGGCATGCCGGACCACTGGGATGACGCGGTTTGCAACGTTCTGGGTGGAAAACGGGGAGATCAAAGCTCCTCTTAATGTTATGCGGTTTGATGAAACGATCTATCAAATGCTGGGATCGAATCTGGTTGGATTAACCGAAGAGCGCGAAATGATCCTAGATGCGGGTAGTTATTTCCGCCGGGCCACGAGTAGTGGGCGTCTTCCGGGAGTTCTTGTCGACGATTTTACGCTCACGTTATAGGGAAAATGTACGGCTCCCTCTTGGAGAATCGGGTTTGACCGTCTATATTTAATTATATGGATGAGGCCGAAATCCCGACCCGTGAGAAAATCTTGGCATTGCCAAAGGTCGATCTTCATTGTCATCTCGATGGATCGATGCGTGTCGAAACCATCCAAGAGTTGGCGGTAGAAAAAAAGATCTCCTTGCCAACGACCGATCCAGAAAAACTTCGACATATTCTTCTTTGTGGTCGGAATGCGGGAACTCTAGAAGAATTCCTCAAAGCATTCGATCTTACGCTCTTGGTATTGCAAGACAAGGATGGCCTTGCCCGGGCGGCCTACGACCTGGCTTGTGATGCTGCGGATGAAAACATCTGGTATCTCGAAGTTCGTTTTAGCCCAATATTACATCAGAATAATGGCCTTCGACTTTCGGAAATTGTGGATGCCGTCTTAGAAGGATTGAAAAAGGCGGAACAGGAGCGAAAAATCCGGACGGGTGTGATTATTTGTGGTATGCGCCATATGTCCCCTGCCATATCCCTTCGGCTGGCTCAACTTGCTGTTGCGTACAAGAATAGAGGGGTCGTTGGTTTTGATCTAGCAGGAGCAGAACAAGGATTCCCTCCCAAGCATCATATCGAAGCCTTCTATCTGATTCGGAATAATAATATCAATTGTACTGTTCATGCCGGCGAAGGGTATGGGCCTGAATCAATCCATCAAGCGATCCATTATTGCGGTGCGCATCGAATCGGGCATTGTACTCGTTTGAGAGAAGATGGAGATCTTCTGAACTATGTTGCCGACCGGCGGATTCCTTTAGAGATTTGTCTTACCTCCAATGTTCAAACCGGGACCGTGAAGTCGATCGAAGACCATCCATTTCAATTATATTTCGATTACAGTCTTCGGGTTACGTTGAATACAGATAATCGACTCATGTCGAATACAACGGTAACCGATGAATACTTACTCGCCGCGGAAACATTTGATCTGAGTATGAAGGACTTAAAGAATATTGTGATCCAAGGTTTCCGGAGCTCATTTTTATCGTACCGGGATCGAGTGGCGTTATTACGAGAAGCGCTGGATGAACTTAAGATCCCATATCTACCCTGAACGGAATCCTCCCTTTTTGTCGATATAAAGGGAAGACGGTCGAACGATTTAATCATTGGGGGACTTTTATGCCGTTTCCGGCTTCGATAAAAAATATCGTGCTGGTAGACGTGAATCTGAGCATGGTGGCTGGTTTAAAATCGGTTTTAGATGGGTACCCCTGCAATGTTACCGTTACAAACAGCCTTCATTTAGCTCGAAATCATATAAAAGAGCTTCAGCCTGAAATCCTTATTCTCGACTCAGAGTATCCCAACGAAACTTCGATTCGACTTTGCCGGAAATTGACCCAATCGGCCAGTGACACGATCGTGATCATGACGGGAAGAAACCCTCCTCGTGAAAAAGTACTTCATTCCATTCGGTCGGGAGCCGCCGATTTCCTTGTAAAACCCTTTACGCTCGATTTCGCGATTCGGCGGATCATTCATGCTGCTGAAACCGTATACGGAGAGTCTCCCTCTGGTGAACAGGAAGATGGATTGGTTCCGAAAGAGCGTGTGAAACGGGGAATGATTCGCGCACAATCCAGTTTGGCTCTTCCCCATGCGGTTTCAAAAGTCCTTCAGCTTTCTACGTCTGCAAAATCGAATGCAAAAGATTTTGAAGATCCAATTCGTTCTGACCCTGTTGTTACCTCAGCCGTTCTTCGCCTTGCAAATTCTGCATTTTATGGAAAAAGGGGTGGGGTTTCTCGAATACGGGATGCGATTGTACGTGTTGGATTTTTAAGTGTCAGAAATGCAGTTCTTGCTCTTTCTGTATTTAAAATGTTACCGGGGCGCGATCAAGCGACCTCATTTAATCGGTTGTGGTTTTGGCAACATTCTATTGCAACCGCTATTTTGGCACGAATGATTGCCGATAATGGTCGGTTTGTAGATAAAGAAGATGCGTTCCTCGCAGGGCTACTCCATGATATCGGAAAACCGGTTCTTGCGGACTATGCTCCACATGATTTCCAAACAGCCATCGTGGAAGCTCAAAAGGAGGGGGAGCATCTTCATATCATTGAAAAGAAAGTATTTGAGATAAACCATGCTCAGGCGGGCGCTATTCTGCTTAGTAAATGGCAATTGCCGGAAAAAATTACCGAGGCCATTCTTCATCATCACGATTTCGAAATTCAACCGGACGAAGATTCCGAAGGTGCGGAGGTCGAACCAAAACCTCTTCCAGAGACTCCGAGTATGTCTGAAATTATTGCTCTCGCAAATCAGATGGCAAAGGCATTGTTCTTAGGGGCCTCCGGGGATTATTTCGTCGAAGAGGTGCTTGGGGATACGTTGGATCGCCTGAGAGCACGGGTTCTCTTGGATCGTGGGGGGATCCGCGAGAGTGTGCATCAGCAGATGAAAGATATGTTCAAGACCTTACGCGTTGCCGAAGGTACTTCTCCGGCTATTTTCCAACCCCTTGTCCCAGAAGGCAGGGTTGTTTGGTCTGTCCCGGAAACACCGCTTCTGAAATTGAGTTTGGAAGCTGCTGGGTTTTTGGAGGAAGGGGCCCCGGTCAAAAAAGATAGTGGATCCGCCGAGGAGGACGAGAAAACAAAGGAGAATGATGCCCCCCTACCCCAAATCGAAATTATCCCTGGGAAAAAAGCCGCAAAAACGGATCCAGGAAAAGCCTCCGGACCTATCGAATCTCGGAAAATGGTTTTGGCTCACGATATGGATGGGAAAGGGAAAGTGCCCGAGGGGTTCCCCGTTGTTGAAAACCCGTATGATACGGTCAGTCTTTACTACGATATGCAGGACTTCTTTGTTCCCAAAGATAAGGCTCCTTCTAAGAAGAAACCGGTAAAAGAAAAGAAAGAAAAAAAGGCGAAGAAGAAGTCCGCTCCCAAAGCTGAAAAGAAAAAGAAGAAGAAGAAGAAA
>CAYRLD010000165.1:0-6118 GCA_964424925.1 uncultured Planctomycetales bacterium | reverse complement strand
CAATCCCGATGGAAAGTTTCTTGTCGTTGCCCTCGACGTCTCCCGGAGCATGAAGAAGACTGATCCCCGATATTACAACGAACTCGGTTCGCATCTCGGAATCGCACTCGCTGGACAACAAGATAACTTTGGAGCCATTGCGTTCAGCACAAAAGGACGAATCCTCGCGAAAATTCGAGAGATCAAAGATAAAAACGCGCGGTATCAACTTCACCAAGCGATCGGAGAAGCACCTCGAGATGGAATGACCAATTTCGTCGATGCCCTCAAATGGACCGCAAAGGTTTTTCGAGCAGGACAAGCCCCTCCTGGGTCGGTCGCGATTCTTCTGACCGATGGAGAGCATACGACAGGAGGAACCCGTGGAGAGGTTCTGCAGCAACTCGCTGAGTTCCGAAAAAACCAGTGGCGTGTCTTCACCATCGGCCTCGGAGAGGAGGCGAAAACGGAATTACTGCAACGAATCGCCGTGACAAGCTATGGGGCACACTTTTCGGTTGAACAGTCCGAGGAGTTGGTCGATGCCTTCCTCGATATCCTCGGAGAAGTATATAACCTTCTCTTTTTTGATGGCCCTCCCCGTCCGGTCCGAATGCTGCCAGGAACCAAGCGCCTTATGTATGTTGCGATGAAGCAGGAACCGGAGGGAACCATTACATCCGCCCTCCACGAGGGAAAACCGTTTAGCCCAAAGAAAGACACCTACGACAAGTGGCCCGAGAAGGTCGACCCTGACACCGATCTAGAAGTGGCCAGCATCGAACAGCCCGCCTCAGGGATCTGGAGCCTCGCCCTGGAAGGAAAGATCAGGATTGGAGCCATCCTCCAACAACCCCCCTTTACCATCCGGCTCGACAAAGAGACCCTCCAGGCAGAATATTACGAAAATGAAATAATTCACCTTCCCCTCCTCATCGAGGGAGGAGGAGCTACCGTTCTGGATCATGTCCGGAAAAACAGTTCTGCCGATGCGAAGATCGTCTCGACAGATTCGGGAGAAGAGGTACACAATTTCAAGCTCCCCATTGATCAAAACAGGAATGACATCGTCCGATTCTACTCCAGCACCACGCCAAAGCTTTCTACCCCTGGGGAAGCAGAACTACAGACCATCGTGGCCCGATTCACGCTGAAAGAAAAAGGAGGAGGGAAATGGAGACATGAGTCACGTGTCTCTGTTCTCATTCGCCCCGGAAAAAGGCCGATGCGCCTGATGGCCACTCCGGAAGTAATTGATTTGGGAGACCATTGGAGCAACGAGCCTCCTATTGAAACAGAACTCACCCTTTCGACCACCGGAGAAAGATTACAGACCACCCTGAAAGCAAATTCACGGGTGATTTCCCTCGGGACAGAAGCTCTTGAAGTCACAAAGAAGGAAACCAATATTCGGGTTCAACTCCTACCCTCTACCCTGGCCGCTGGTCCGTTCACATCTACGATCGACCTCCGGGGGCGTGAAGGAGACCTTGACGAACCAGATCGGATATCGGTGCCGGTAAAATTGAATATCACGCGGGTCACCGGAATGCCAAAAGAGGGGATCCTCTCTCTCGGAACCAGAGACCAGGGGGAGAAAATTGCCGCCCCCTTCCCGATCGTGGTCGAAGGGAAAGAAGCTTCCTTTACTGTCGAAGCCTTAGAAGGACCGATCACCATCCCGCTTACACTCGAACAGGGAGTTCTCAAGGGACAAATTCCTGCCGACGCCCCCACAGGAGACTTTCAGGGGAAAGTCATTCTTCAGGCGGACGGACTTCCCGACCAGGTGGTCACGGTCACCCTGAGCACAAGACCGGCAATCGCCCGTTTCCAGATTACCCCCAAAGAGATCGTCTTCGAAGCAGACAAACCGGGCTCCTATAAACAGACCATAGAGATTCTGATGAATTTCCCACGCAAGGCTCCCATCAAGGTCCAGCGAGAAAATCTTACGAGTGAAGAAAACACAATCCGCTCTGCCTATATCGGATTCCTGCCGAAGAAAGATGAGTGGAGTGGAAAGGAACTCGAACCGGGGAAAAAGGTCCATGCCACGATCCGAGTAAAGGTCAAATCGGATCATGTCAATGGGGACTACCAAGGTCGGGTAACTCTTTTCGTTCCGGGAGAAAATGGCATCCTAGGGGGTGTCGATATTCCGATTCGTATTCAGGTTAAGCAATGACTCTACTTCTGGCGATCTTCTCTCTGCTTTCCGTTCCCCAACAACAGGAAGAGGAACTGGAACTCATCTTCGTGGTCGACTCTTCCAACAGCATGAAGAGGAATGATCCGAATGGTTTGCGAACACAAATTTCCGGCGCCATGGTCGACTTCCTTGGCCGCAACCGTCCAGTGAAGACTTCGGTTGTCCAATTCGCTGGATGGAACGAAAGTCAGAAAAAAAAGATCGTCCTCCTCTCCCGAAGCGGCGATCTCACCGAAGTCACCACTTCCCTTAAAAATCTTCCCGCCTTCGGAGATGCCTCAGACATTAACGTCGCCTTCGAAATTGCCATCCCAAAAATTCTAAACGCGCGTAAAGCGGCGGGGACCAAGGGACCTCTCTGGATCATCGTTCTTACCGACGGTGAGTTTGATGTTATCGAAGAGAGTGACATCCGCCCCGTGTATCAGGAAATGGCCGAGAAAGAATTCGCTGATCTCTACGAAGAAGAACCGGACGTCGCACTGAACCGAGCCGCCCTGAAAATCCTATTTGAAACATTACGGACCCAATACAGCGAGATCCCTCTCATTCTTTCGGGGATTAATCTCGGGAAAGAAAAAGTCGATCAAGAGAGCACATTTCACAAATTAGTTACCCTTGGAGGCAGTCGAAAAGGGAAAGTTCTCCAAGTAGAGAGAAGTGTCCTCCAGGATATTGTCGTCCCTCTTTTAGGGCAGGATCCCGGAGCCGACAAAAAACGAGAAACATTCTATGGCTATCGTCCTTCTGGCGAAAAAGAGAGCCCCTTTCATCTCTACCCGGGAAGTCGGGAAGCCACTATTCTCACCTGGGGAATCACTTCCGCTTATTCTGTGAAGAGTCCTGGCATCGACTTTCAACAAAGCGGAGAAGGAACCTCCTACCGGCTGATCTCATTTCCGACCGAAACCTCCGGTGACTTCCCCCTCGAAATCGAGGGCTCCGAAGTTGAAATGATCTTCCATATTGCAACAGACCTTACGCCAGTGTTGAAACGAACCGGAGAGGGGAATCTTGGGAGAAATGATAATTTCACAGCCGAAATAACACTCCAGAATAAAAAGGGAGCGATCGCTTCCAGCCCTCAACTGACAAAGGCTCTTTCGGGATCCGCACGACTTACCCCGTCTGCAGGTGCAGACAAAACTACCCCGCTTGAGTTTATAGCTCAAAGTCGATCTCTTTATGAAGAACCGGTTTCAAGCGTATCCGGAAATGGAAGGTTTCTTCTTGATTGTGACGTAACCATGAACCTACCCGGGGCCCAGAACACACTTTCTCTCGGCCCAAGTACTGATTCGATCGAATTCCTGGTTCTTCCGACCTTTACGATTTCATTTGAGAAAGAGAAAACCTGGATAGGACAATCTAACACGGTTCGAGTTACCCCCGCCCCAGTGGCTCCAATCGAAGTGACCCTGGAAGGACCTGATTCACCGACGCTCACCATCGGAACGACCGGCACAGCTACTTTGGAGCCGGGCATTGCGGGAACCTGGAGCATAAAAGAGAAGAACTACAACACCTTCTTCCTCAAGGCAGGAGAAACATCAACCACAACCATTCAAGAACGAAAGATCCGTGTCTTACAGAATGGGAAGCTGGTTGACGCAATATCAGCGGACATTCGTTTTGAAGAAAAAGCGACCTATGCGCTTGAGATTGAAATTGATGTCGATCGAGATGAGGAGGAAAAAGCGACGTTTTCCTTCTTGTTTGAGGGAGAAGAAGGGATCCGCCTGACCCGAAAAGACGGAAAGGTCTTTCTCGACATTCACACCCTCGCGGACCTCCCGGATAAGATTGGAACCGCCCAAATTGTCGCCACGGTATCAGGAAGTAGCATTTCAGCCGACCGACCGGTCACCATTCGGTATACCGACCGAACGGCGAAGCTTTTTCAGAAATTCCTCCCCTACATCCTAGCCGCTATCGTTGCCCTGCTCTTTTTGACCGCCTTTATGCTATTACACCGCTTCGAAGAGCGACAACTATGGGTGTACAAACAAGGCGACATCATCCTAGCGAGTCACCTACGAGACTGGAAAAAGGGAGTCGCCGGACGCAAAGCCTTCGGAACCGAAGAGAAGGAGAAAACCCTGCTCTTCCGAATGAAAGGAATGAAGGGGCTGGGGAAAGCGGCCTGCACCCTGGAGAATATCGGCGAACCGGATATCTACCACAGTCTGAAAAAGATGGAAAAGAAAGAGAAACGGGCTCTTTCTCACGGAGAAGAGATCCTTCTCAGTGCCGGCCTTGAAGAGTGGCACTACTTCTTTTTCGATCGTACACCGACCGACGAAGAGTTACTCTCCCGAAAGATGCAACTCGAAGAAGAAGACGAACTCTTCCTCGAAGACGAATAAGAGGTTACGCCTCCATCGACTGAGAAATATCTCTCGCTTGCTCGTCGACCGACTCGGATTCCTTGACCGCTTTGATCATATCGACAACCACGCCAATCGATCCCTTCCCGGAATACATCTGCTCCTTTAAGACATCGTACGTTTCGTGCGCAGTCTGAAGCCGTTCACTCAACTGCTCGATCTTCTTCTGCAAATTCATCTGTGCCACCGTTTCTGAGCGACCATCCACACGCCGCTTTGCTCCAGAGACCTGTTCTCGAACTGCAGGAGCATCAATCTCTTTCTCCAGATCGTAATAATCGAGCCCCATCTCCAGCTCTACCATCCGGGCTTCGAGTTCCGCAATCCGCCGTTCAAGCTCTTCCCGACTCTTCTGTTCTTCGGTGGTCAGCGCCGCACGAGCGGCAGCAAGTTCCCGTTCTAACTGCTCGATCCGTTTTTCTGCGGCAAGAAGCTTCTCTTCGAGGTCCTGAATCATTCCCTCCGCTATGGCACACTTCTTTTCCCATTCAACGACCTTCTCGGCAACACGCTGGTCGATTTTTGCTCGTTCAGCCTCAACCATTTTTTGCGCTTTTTCCATCCCCTGGGCAAGCTTCAATTCGAGGACCGCAATTCGCTGGAGAAGATCGGCTCGCTCCATCCCTCCATACTTCTGAATCAGATCCTGAATGATCCCTTCTAGATCACGGAAAGAGATCGCCTTCATCGGTTTCTTAATTTCTTCGGGAGCACGAACCTTCATCTTCTCATGCAACTTCGCCATGACATGTCCACTCGCTTCCGGAGGTTCAGAGGCCTCCGGGTCCGAGGATTCGGTGTCAGGAGTTGGCGACTCTGGGGAGTCTATGACCGGAGTATTTGTTTCCGGTTCGGGAGGAAGAAGGGGCTCTTCTACCACAGGAGAATCCTCAATTTCGATTCCTGGCTTCTCTTCGGTCCCCTCGATGCCATCCATATCTTCGGCTTCTTTGGCAATGGCATCTTCGAGGCTCTGTTCAGAATCATCCTCGTAATCTTCACCCATGATTTCAATTTCGTCATCGTCACTCATCGTGAACCTCCTATGAACTGGTGGAACGGGTCAGGCGTACAAGCGCTTCAGAGGAGGCAAGCACCTCCCGGATCTCTGATACGAGTGCGATCGTCCCTTCACCCGCTTCCATTTTTTGTATCAAGGTTGAATAGCGTGATTGATTTTCTTCCAAAAGTTTTCGAGCCTCCGTATCCGGACCGCACTCGGAAAGGGCAAGCGAGAAGTCGAATTCCGGCTGCAGAGAGAAGAAATCGAGAGCGACTTCTACCATCCGCATCTCATCCCGCAATGCGGAGAGTTTCTTCTCATACGAGTCTTTCTGGGCAACGAGCTCTTTGTCCCGGCTTTCGATCTGCCGCCGGAGATCATTCTCCACAGACTGCGCACGCTTTGCAATATCACGAGCCTCATCCAGCTGTTTGGTCGCTCGCTGTAGGTTGGTTCGATACTCTTCCTCGGCTCGACGGAGCGCTTCCTTGAACTCGGCCACCTCTTCCCGAAGTTGCTCGACATTCTTCACCGCCT
>CAYRLD010000164.1:0-6177 GCA_964424925.1 uncultured Planctomycetales bacterium | reverse complement strand
GGGGATCGCAATAAGAATAAGCGTGGAGAAGACCGAAACTCTCGAACCCCTAAACCTACACACGAGAATATCCGGTATGGAGAAGACGAGAGGAACATCTATGACGTTTGGTTAGCCGAGAGTGATTCTCCCACCCCCCTCGTCATCTATTATCACGGAGGAGGCTTCCGGGGAGGCGACAAAAGAACCGTAAATCCAAGGATGCTCGAGGGACTTCTGAAAGCGGGGATTTCTGTCGCCGCGGCCAACTACCGGCTTTCCGGAACCGCCCCCTTTCCGGCCCAGATGCATGACTCGGCCCGGGCCCTTCAACATATGAGGCAAAACGCAGAAAAATATAATATCAATCCAGAAAAGATCGGAGCGACGGGAGGGTCAGCGGGTGCCGTCATTTCTCTTTGGATCGCCTTTCACGATGATCTAGCAGACCCTGAAAATGAGGATCCGGTTTTGCGCCAAAGCACCCGGATCACGACAGCGGTTGTAAAAGCGGGGCAAAGTTCCATTGATCCCCGTTTTATCCAGGAACTATTTAATACCGACCAAGTAGATGGAGCCCTTCTTCCGATGTTTGGGATGGAGAATCCGGAAGATATCGAAAATGAAAAATTCCATCCCCTTTTCGAGGAAGCCTCCCCGATCAATCATCTCAGTCGGGATGATGTACCGGTCATGGCGTATTACAACCAGCCCAACAACGAACTTCCTCCCAATTCAAGCGGAGGGCAACATATTCACCACCCCAAGTTCGGAATCGTTCTTAAAGAAAAAATGGAAGAGACCGGGCTCGAATGCCAACTTCTCCTGAAAGAGGACTACCCACGCGAACCGACGGAGAAGTATGTTGCCTTTTTCGTCGAAAAATTCGGAATAAACCCGACCGAGCGATAATACGAAAAATACTTTCCCTTTTTTCAAATCGCGAACAACGAAAGTGCAACTCCCCTTTCCCCGCTGCAAAGAGAAGTTCGAAGCGGAAAACGAAAGGAGAGACTTGTCCCGCAATAGAATCGGAAACAAAAGCCCTGTAGGGAGGACGAGAAAAAACTATTTGGAGTGGGAAACAGAATCGACCTAAAAAAGCATCCGGCGGTATTCTTCTGCCGGATGCTTTTTTTTATTCGGCCGTAAATATCGGACGTTTTATAAATACCGTGCTATCCTAAGGGTAAGAACAAACCAAGCTTATGGGATATAGCTGCATCAAACAAAAAGATGGGTCCGACTGTGGGGCCGCCGTTCTTGCAACGGTCGCACTCCATTATGACATGAAAATCGGCCTCCAGCGGATGCGCGACCTTGCCGGCACCGACAAAGTAGGAACAACTCTAAAAGGGATTGTCACGGGGGCAGAAAAGATCGGGTTTTCCGCCCGTGCCGTGAAAGGGCCTTATGAGGCCCTCTCAGAAATCCCCCTTCCCGCCGTCATGCACTGGAAAATGGAAGAAGGATTCGGCCATTTCGTTGTTCTGCACAAGATTACCAAAGACAAACTTATCATCGCCGACCCAGGACAAGGTCTCCGCGAGATGACTCCGGAAGAATTCCAGAAGTTGTGGACAAGCTATGTCGTTCTGCTCGTTCCCGATGAAAATTTCAATCCAGACAAGGAAAAGCATACGGCACAAAAACCTCTCGGAAGATTCATCCAACTTCTTATCCCCCAGAAAGGGTTCCTTGCTGAAGCGTTCTTCTGTGCCATTCTCTTCACCCTTCTGGGACTTTCTACCAGCTACTTCCTCCAACATCTGATGGATTCGGTCCTCCCACAGGGAGAATCCCAACTTCTCAACGCGCTCGGGATTGGAATGATTATTCTGCTGGTATTCCGTAGTTTACTGGGCGTCCTTCGGCAATACCTCCTCGTTCACGTGAGCCGGAAAATTGATCTAAATCTCATATCCGGTTACTCCCACCACATTATGCGGCAACCGATGAAATTCTTCGAAATGAGGCAGGTCGGAGAAATCCTCTCCCGGGTAAACGATGCCGCAAATATTCGAGAAGCGATCAGTGGGACAACACTCACGATGATCGTCGACGCTACCCTTGTGATCATATCGATGGTTGTGATGTTCATTTATGATACGAATCTTGCCTGGGTCGCATGCGCTTTTATCCCCGTATTTCTCATTGCGGTGTGGGCACACCATCCGCCAACCAGACGACTCTCTAGAAATGTGATGGAGAGTTCGGCAAACCTTCAATCCCATCTCGTTGAAAACATCTCCGGAGCGGACACAACAAAGGCTTTTGGAGCCGAAAAACGACGGGGGGATGAAGCGGATGACCGGCTGGTAAAAGTAGTCCAATCCATTTTTCGCCTGCAAAAACTGAATGTGAGTATGAGCACCATCGGAATGTTCATCACCGGTGCCGCCGGAATTGTCATTCTGTGGGTCGGCGGACATCGCGTTATCGACCGCGCGTTAACCATTGGTGAATTGATGTTCTTTTACAGCCTGCTCGGTTATATGCTCGATCCTCTTCAGAGGCTTTCAACGGTGAATCTATCGATCCAGGATGCCCTGGTCGCGGTGGACCGTGTCGGCGAAATCATGGATATGGAGAGCGAAAAACTCCACGAAGACACGAAGGCCGATATCACGGAGATCAAAGAAGGGATGGAGTTACGGGACACCCACTTTGCCTATGGATCTCGCGCAGAGGTTCTAAAAAAAGTGAACATTAAAATCCCCGTAGGAAAAACAATCGCCATCGTTGGGGAAAGTGGCTGCGGGAAATCCACCCTTCTGAAACTTCTCCCCCGCTTTTATGATCCAACAAAAGGGCAGGTCATCCTCGACGGAACCGATCTTCGCGACATTCGACTTTCGTCACTGCGATCGAAAGTGGGCCTCGTCTCGCAGGACACCTTTCTCTTCACAGGATCTATTCAAGAGAACATCGCATTCGGACGTACCGATGCAACGATGGACGAAGTAACCGCTGCGGCCAAATCAGCCGGCCTCGCCAAGTTCATAAATGAGCTTCCTGAACGATACGAAACATTGCTCGGGGAAAGAGGCGCCAATTTTTCGGGAGGGCAACGACAACGCCTTGCGATCGCCCGTGTCCTTCTCACCCGCCCAGAGATCATCGTTTTTGACGAAGCGACGAGCCATCTCGATACCGAAACCGAGCTTGTGATCCAAAAAAGTATCGAAGAAAATCTAAAGGGGCGAACGATCGTCATGGTCGCACACCGCTTGAGCACCATCTGCAATGCCGACCTGATCTATGTAATGCATGAGGGTGAAATCGTCGAGCAGGGAACCCACAGTGAACTGCTCAAGGTTGGAGGACGGTATTCCAAACTATGGCGGGTACAAGCAAATGATGTGATCGAAACCCGGTTCCGGATCCTCGACCCGGAGAAGAGGAGATCCACCGATGAGTGAAGACACCAGCATTCGAAGCCTTTCGGACCTCTCTGAACTTCGTCAGACCCTGGCCGCACGCCCCCCCAAACTCCTCCGAGGAATTGTTCTTGTTGTCATCGCACTTTTGGGGGCCGCGACCCTGTGGGCCGCTCTCACTCATTCGGACTTAACCGTAAAAGCTTCGGGGCGGATTCGGCCTGTGGACGCAGAAGGAGGAAAAACAAGTGTCAACGCTCTTGTCGGAGGGCAGGTGATCGAGGCAAAAATACATGTGGGCGATACGGTGCAAGCGGGAGACCTCCTGGTCCGCCTCGATTCCCGGAAACTCGATATTGACCTAAATGAACAAAAACGTCTAATCCAAGAGGCCCGATTAGCATTAGAAAAACTGGGAACCCTAAAGGGTCTTCAAATAGCGGAAAGTGCCGCTGCTCTTGCCAAAGCGGAGGCGGATATTCTTCAAGAGGAAGATCGGATTTCCAGAGCAGAAAAGCAGCAGCAAGTAGAGGTACGAAGGGCCCAGACAGAACTACAGAAGGCGAAAGAGGAAGAAAATCGAATCCGGACCCTGGTCGAGCAAGAAGCCGCACCGCGAAAAGAGTTGGAAAAGGCCGAAGCGACCGTGCGGGAAGCGGATTACCAACTCGAAAAAGCCCAACTCGAGATCGGAAAAGCGCAACTGGAAACGCTCCGAAGGGCTCGAGATCTCCTGAAAAACAAGTATGCCGTTCAACATAACGAAATAGAAATCAGGCTCGCCCAAAAAGAGGGCTCAATCGAATCCGCGGAAAAGATTCTAAAAAATCTAGAACTCGATAAATCCCATATGGAAATTAGAGCCCCCATGAATGGAACCATCACGCAATGCGGCGGCCATAAAGGGGAAATTGTGCAACGAGGGGACTCTCTGATGGTGATCAGCCAACAGAGCGGCATGCAGATGGAAGCCTATGTAGAAAGCCGTGATGCCGGACTAATCAAGACCGGAATGAAGACAAAAATCCGGCTCGAAGCTTTTGATTATCAGAAATATGGAACGCTCGGGGGAACGATCGTTTTCATCTCCCCCGACTCGAACGTGAACGAAGGAAAGGTCATTTATTCCATCCGAATTGACCTCGATAGAGAGGAGATTGGATTTGGAGCCCTTCAGGGAAAAGTAAAATTGGGCATGGTGGGAACGGCCGAAATTGTGACCGGGAAAGAGACGATTCTCTCTATTGTCTTTCGGAAGTTTCGCAAAAAGATCGATATCCAGTAATCGTATCCAACCCGCCCCCATCACCTGCAGAATTCTTACAAAAACACAAATATCCCCCTCGTTACCAACAAGTTACAAAAACATACCCTATTCATAGAAAATTCATATTTTCACCGTAGAGATTCCCTCGACCCGCAGATAGTAATGAAGATTACCTTTTCTTTTAAAACCTGCAGCGAAAACCGGTGAATGTACCCCCAATAACGAATACGCAGGAAAAATACGAAGTAGGATCCCTATTTTGCGGAGGACGAAACGATGAGAATAGCCCTTTTAAGCCTTCCCATTGCACTAATATCACTTCTCGGCTCCTTTGCTGCGCGAACAGAAGAGGCCGCGCTTAACACTCGAACTCTCTACGTAACACCACCTCTAGAAGAGGAGATGCCTGTTGAAAGAGAGTTTAGACTTCAAATGGCCATCGACCTCCTCACGGAGGCAACGACGCCCTATTTGAAAATGGAAGCGATAAATAGATTACAGGCCATTCAGATCGAGTTTTCCGACCAAATGGACCAGAAAAGAATGGAAACTTTGGTTACACCTATTCTCAGAGACCTCACCTCTAGTAAGAGTGTCGATATCCGTTTGAATGCTCTAAAAGCGATCCCGGTATTAGCGACACAACAGGCTTTTACCTGTTTGGAGCCCCTTCTCGAAGAAGAAGAGGATGAAGAAGTCCTCCTCTTGGCAGGTCAAATGTTGGGAATGGTCGCGACGAGTGAGGACCTCATTAAGCTCCTTCCCTACTTCGAACAACGGAATAACCGGGGGCTACAGATTGCCGTCGCAACCGCATGGCTCGAAGCGACCACCCGAACAGGGATGCCCTTCGAACAGTCGAAAGTCGAAAAACAGGTCCTCCCGACTCTGATGGAGATCATGGAAACGACCGAAACATCGATCCGCCACCATAGGATCGCTCATCAATTAGAGACAAAGCTTCGAAATGCTTATGGAATTGGAGCGGACTCTATGGCGAAACCGGTCTATGGAATCGCTCAATAAAATCTTTCTGACCGGTTGACGGCCACCCTCCCAGGTGGCCGTCCCGGGAAGATTTAGAGTTCTTCCCTCCCAATCACCCCCTCTTAGAATTTCCCCCTTTCCCTGCAACAAGAAAGCACTCTCTGCAAAGAAAAGTGCACGCTGGAGGTTTACTAGGAAAGGAGAAGGACCCATTCGAATTTTCTCGATCAGTCTTATTTGCCTCGCGGGAGTAAGTCTATCTATCCCATCCCAAAAGGATCCCGTTGTGCAAAGCAATCAACCGGTAGAAGAACAGCTGGTTGGGAAAATAATACCGACTACGACCAAGGATAAGGATACGGATAAAAAAAGAACGAAATTCCCCCAGCAAGAGTGGGAGATCCTCAATCCCTATACGGCATTCCTCTACGTAGAGGTCCCCGATTCATACCAACCGAGTTCTATGGAATATTTTGTGCAACAAGAAAGTCTAAACGACAAAGTAGCCAATAACGCAGGAGCGGTAAGAAGGTAAGAAAACTCATCACCTGCCCGAAGCCCGGT
>CAYRLD010000163.1:0-6200 GCA_964424925.1 uncultured Planctomycetales bacterium | reverse complement strand
AAAAGAACCAGAAAAAATCATTACTCAAAAGCGCACCTTTAAAGGGAGTGGCGTCTGGAGGTATGAGCCTCTCCTTCCGACAAAACCTCTAGTGACCCTGGGAGAGGGAAATACGGGACTTCACCTATGTAAAAATCTTTCGAGCAGCCCCTTTTACGTGAAACATGAGGGAGAGAATCCTACCGGTTCGTTCAAAGATCGGGGAATGACCGTCGGAATCGCATGGGCAAAAAAACTGGGCGCCACCACCGTCGCCTGCGCATCCACCGGAAACACCTCCGCCTCTCTCGCCGCCTACGCGGGGCGGGCCGGCATGCGTGCCATCGTCCTGATCCCCTCCGGAAATGTGGCGATGGGAAAAATTGCCCAAGCCCTCGTACACGGAGCAAAGGTCATCCAAATCGATGGGAATTTTGACGACGCAATGAGGCTTGTCCAACAAACCGACGCCTACTTGCTCAACTCCATCAATCCCTTCCGTCTGGAAGGGCAAAAAACACTCGCCTTCGAAGTATGCGAAACCCTCGGAAGAGCTCCGGATACCGTGATCCTTCCGATGGGAAATGCCGGAAACATAAGTGCGATCTGGAAAGGATTCAAAGAGTGGAAAGCGGCCGGGAGAATATCTACGCTCCCCAAAATGATCGGCGTGCAAGCGGCCGGGGCAAACCCGATTGTTCGTAATCTTCGAGGACAGAACAACTCC
Source organism: uncultured Planctomycetales bacterium (assembly GCA_964424925.1). GTDB lineage: Bacteria > Planctomycetota > MHYJ01 > MHYJ01 > JACPRB01 > CAYRLD01. Next base: position 5,494 of record CAYRLD010000163.1, on the reverse strand, counting down.
TGTACGGTTGCCAAACCGGATACGATCGCCACCGCGATTCGGATTGGAGCCCCTGTGAACTGGACAAAAGCGATCGCGGCTATTCGAGAGTCCCGAGGAGATGCGGTAACCGTCACCGACAAAGAAATTCTTGCCGCACAAAAGCTTCTGGCACAAAAGGAAGGTCTGTTTGTCGAACCTGCATCAGCCGCACCGGTAGCCCACCTTCTCAAAACCAAAAGACGAGGAAAAGTGGTCTGCATAGCGACCGGACATGGCCTGAAGGATCCTGAAGTGATCCTTCGAGGAAGCCCGAAGTGGGTGAAGATCAAACCAGACCTTCGTGCCTTGCAACGGGTGCTTCGATGAGGTTTCTTCTACTGGGATTGGGCTCCGTAGGAAAATCATTTCTCGAACTAGTCGAAAGCCAAAAAGAAGATCTACGAAGAAGATATGGGCTAACCCCCCGCTTGGTCGGGGTCGTCGATTCGAAGGGATCCGCGCTGTGTGCACAAGGAATTGATCCCGCTGAAGTCCTTAAGACAAAAGAACAGAGCGGAACGGTCGGATCTTACCCAAAATTCGGAAATCCCCGCACCGATACGGGGCTAATAGAAGAATCTCCTGCCGACATCGTCATCGAAGCAACCCCCACCAATATGGAAGACCCAACCCCAGCCCTCCAACGGCTGCAGGCGAGTTTTCGAACAGGAAAACATGTTGTGAGTGTTAATAAAGGGCCTCTCGCGGTCGCTCTTCCGGCGCTCCAAGAACTTTGCGAATACAATGAAGTCGCATTTCGTTTCAGTGGAACCGTCGGAGGGGGAACCCCCATGCTCCCCTGGGCAAGGGAATGTACGCGAGGAGATGAGGTCGTGCGCATACAAGCGATCCTCAATGGGACAACCAATTACATCCTGACGGAAATGGAGGAAAAGGGGGTCTCCTTTGCCTCCGCCTTGGGCGAAGCGCAAGCTCTTGGTTACGCCGAAACAGATCCAAGTGCCGACGTAGATGGCATCGACGCAGCAACAAAACTAGTCATCATTGCGAATCACATCCTGGCGAAACCGACGCGCCTCGGAGACATTCATGTAGAAGGCATCCGGGAGATCAAGCTTACGCCAGAGGCCAATACAAAAATGAAATTAATCGCCGAAATAGGGGAAACGATGCGGGTAACCCCACAACGTATTCCTGCAGACTCCCCCCTCAATGTCGGCGGAAGTCTCAATGCTATTACTCTTACGCTCAAAACAAGCGGAGAAGTTACCCTGGTCGGCCGAGGAGCAGGAGGTCCGGAAACGGCAACCGCGATCCTACGTGACTGGCTCGATATCTGGCTGACTCATCCAGGACGAAAAGAAAGGGGCACATCTTGACGACCATCATGAAATTTGGAGGGTCCTCCCTGGCCACCGCAGCCAAGATCCAACATTGCGCATCGCTGGTAAAAAAAGGGGCGAGTGCCGTGGTCGTCTCTGCCATGGGAGGCTCCACCGACCAACTCTTAGAGCTAGCAGACTCTCCCAAAGAAGAATCTCTCTGGAAAACCCTCAAATCAAACCATGAGGAAGCCGCCAAAGAACTCGGAACGGATTTATCCCCTCTCCTCGATCAACTGCAACATCTTCTTCTTGGAATATCTGCCGTCGGGGAATTGACCCTCCGGTCGAAGGATCTTGTCCTCTCGTTCGGAGAACGGCTCTCCTCCGAACTATTTGTTGCGGCGCTAGCAAAAGAAGGAATAGAAGCACGCGCCATTACGGGAGGAGATGCGGGAATCGTTACGGATGACCGTTTCGGAGAAGCAACACCCCTGATGAACATCTCGCTCTACCAGTTAAAGGAACGACTTGGATCCGGGGCCCTTCCGGTTATTACCGGATTCCTCGGCGCAACCCAACATGGAGTAATAACAACCATTGGTCGGGGAGGATCTGATTATACCGCCACACTTGTAGGAGCGGCTCTGGAGGCGGATGAAATCTGGATCTGGAGTGATGTGGACGGACTTCTTTCCGCCGATCCCAGGATCGTTCCGGAAGCGAGTCTTCTTACGGAAGTATCCTGTGCGGAAGCGATCGAGATGGGACAATTCGGAGCCAAATCGATGCACCCTCGCGCTCTGGAGCCGGCCGCCGAAAAAGGGATTCCCGTCCGGATTCGAAACACATTTCATCCCGAGATCGAAGGGACCCTTATAAAACCAGATACCGAACAGAAAGGAACCCGTTCGGTTAATCTCGTCAATGATGCCGCCCTCATCACCATAGAAGGGGCGGCCATGGTCGGTCATCCCGGAACAGCGGGAAGGGTCTTCCAAGCCCTCGGATCGGCCGGGATCAATATACGAATGATCTCCCAGAGCGTTTCCGAAGCAGGAATCTCCCTGGCCATTTCAAAAAGACATCTTGGGGAAGCACGGGCCGTCCTTGAATCTGAGCTCTTGCGAAAAGGCAATGCCCGGAAAATTCATGTGGAAGAAGAGATCTCCATTGTGGCCATCGTGGGGGCCGAGATGCAGGGGAAATCGGGCGTTGCAGCCGATGTGTTCGGAGCGGTGGCAGAGCATGACATAAATATCCGTGCCATTGCACAGGGATCGAGCGAATTGAGCATCTCTTTTGTTGTCCCTCGTTCTTCGGGGAACGAAGCGGTAAAAGCTCTCCATAAGAAATTTGGGCCGAAGAGCTAAAAGCCCGTCCCGAACGACTTTTGACACCTCTACGCCCTGCCGATATAATCTCGCCTCGCAATCCTATGAAAGTTGATAGAGACATACTACTGGGCCAGATCGCAATCGAACGAGGTCTCATTACAGAAGCACAACTGGAGGAATGCCTTCAAGGTCGAGCGCTCTCTGATCAAAGTGCAGACCCACTCGAAACCCTCTCGCCAGGAAAGGTCTCTCGCCCCCTTGGGATCGTTCTGCTCTCGAAAAATTACGTCAAGGAAGAGGAACTCATCGGTCTTATTGAAGAGCAGAATCGCCGCTTCCGGGCGCTTGAAGAGTACCGAAAGATGGTGAAAGTCGACCTTCTCCTTGGGGAACTCCTGATTAAATACAACAAGACCACCCAGTTACAGATCAACAAATGCATCGAAATCCAAGAAGCGATGGTGACAAAAGGGACCTCCCCTATCCCGCGCCTGGGTGAACTTCTCCTGGAACATGGCTATACAAACAAAGAAACCATCCAGGAGATGCTTAAAATCCAAAACAAAGAGGTTCTCATCTGCACACGCTGTGGAAAACAGTTCAATGTGGTCGGGATTCAATCCGGAGTCGCATACCGCTGTAAAAGCTGCGGAGGAATTATGGTTACCCAAGATTCACTCAGCACATTAAAAGCGGACGAAACGCATTTCGAATCGGAAGTGAAAGAGGAAATCCCTCCCCCAGAAGAGGATGGCAAGACTCCCTAAAACCGCCCCCCCCTTGGAATTATGATTGAACCCGATTCTCCACTACTGGTATAGTTCCCGGACGCCTATATGTTACCAAAACTACTAGATCTAACTGTGATCCACCCGCTCAAGACAGCCGGGATACTTGTCATTGTGGGTCTGATCATCATGCTCTCCGCTCTTTCCCGCGTAATTGGAGACCGAAAGAGAGGCGGACTTTATCTGACTCTCGGGGGCGGAGCCCTCATCCTCCTGGGAACGATGGGGATCCCCAAGATTTTCAATCTTGAAACGATTACGCTTCCGATCAACTCTTATGGATTTACCATCATGATCGGGTTTCTCCTCGCCATAGGGATTGCAACTCGAAGAGCGAAACCGCTCGGAATCAATACCGATATCATTCTCGACCTCGGAATTATCGCGATGATTTTCGGGATCATGGGGGCAAAGATTAATTACGTATTGCAGTACTCCCAGTTTTTCCAAGCCGCGCCTGGTAAATATAGGGTCTTCGATCTCGCCGACAATGGATACAACTGGATGGGTGTTCTTCTCGGAACGATCCCTTATCTTATCTGGTGGTGGAGAAAGAAATCTGACGAGAAAATCAGGCTATATTCCTGGCAAAGTGGGTCGCTGATCCTCCTCACTCTATTCTTTGCTTTTGTTGGATGCAGGGCCCTCTACCTTTGGCAGAACAGCGGGGATTACGACTGGAAGGTCTTTGAAAGTTGGCAGAGCGGCTTCGTATGGTACGGAGGGATGATCGGGGGAATCTCCGCCGTCTATCTCTACCTCGTTATGCGAAAACAGAATGTGGGATTATTGGGGGACATTCTTTCCCCATCCCTGATGTTGGGGCTCGCTTTTGGACGGATCGGCTGCTTCCTCAATGGATGTTGCTACGGAAATCCGACAGACTCCTTCGTCGGCATCAAATATCCCAAATCTCCTGTCGGAAGTGATTCGGTAACGGATATCTGGAGAACCCAGTTACAACAGGGCAAGATCCCTCAGGATTCCACCTGGACCCTCCCCATTCATGCAACACAACTGTATGAAACGATCGCCTGCATCGGCATTTTCTTTCTCACCTCTCTCTATTGGAAGAAGTGGAAGAAAAACAACGGAGAAACGATCTTCTTGATGGTGATTCTCTACGGAATCTGGCGCTTCACCGTAGAATTCCTTCGAGGTGACCCGGGAAGAGAGACTTTCGGAGCAGGAAACTTCTCCTACTCTCAAACGATTGCAATCCTCATGGTGATTGCCAGCAGCATCGGATTCTTCTACCTGCGCCGAAAAACAGAAACGCCTCCTCCAGAAGAACCGAAGGCGGAGACAAATTAAGTTTTCTTCGCGACCTTCCGTTCACCGGTCTGCGTCGTTAGACTAAAATGATGAAGGGCAAACAGGCTGGATGGATCGTACTCCTTGCTGCGATCTTCTCTATCGGAGGAGCACTGCTCATCCGTTCCATCAACTCCCCCCCCCTTCCAGATGAAGAGAAGAAATCCTTTGTAGAATCCTCTACGACAAACCTTTCGGATCCAGAAAAGAAAAACCGCCCCGATGAAATGATTATAGAGGAAGGTTTCTCCCCTTCCGGCGAACTCCTCATTCATGTCACCGCAGAGGGAAAGAACGTCGCCGACGCGAAGATCGCCGTCATCTTTCCGGCCGCCCGGATGCGCCGGGAAGCGATTACGGACAGAAATGGAATCGCCCAACTATCCAACCTATCCATCGGAGAATGGGGCATCGGAGTCCGACACCTTCATTACATTCCAACGGGGACAGAAACAGAGATCGAGGAAGGAAAGAAAACCAGGGTAGAGATCAAACTCAAGCCAGGAGCGCTTCTGCATGGAAGAATTACCGACCTCCAGGGAAATGCGATTCCCGGAGTAAAAATTTACCTGTGCAATACAGGGGAACAGATCACCCCTCTGGGAAAAGGTTTGGAAGCAAAGACGGACTCCAATGGAGTCTATCGCATAGATGGAATCCCGATTCGAGGTGTCGTTATTCTTTTCACATCAAATCGTTACAAGCCGAAACAGGATGAACATCAGTTCACCTATGCAGGAGAAGAGATTGA
>CAYRLD010000162.1:0-6212 GCA_964424925.1 uncultured Planctomycetales bacterium | reverse complement strand
GATCAAAGATCAAATCCCCTTCCCGCCGTCGCCAACTCGCCCGCCTCTACGATATGAAAACCAACGGGACGAAAATGATGGAGCGGGAACTCTCCACGCTTTCGAAAGAACTGACAACCATGTCGGCGCTCAAACTGGCGCTCGAACGAAAGAAGATGTCGACCGAAAGCGCGTCCCAACTCCTCCAAAAAGTAGATGAAGCGAACCTGATGACGCTTCTGGAAGATGACAAGATCTCACAAGAACTCTATCAGGAAAAATTATCCAGCGTTCTCTCGGCGGTCATGGAAAACCCGGCCACCCTCATCGAAGATCTCGGAAAAGAAGGGAACGAGGTGATGGATGTCTGGCAAAAGATGGATGAGGGCGAAATCGATTCTTTCGAGGATGGCATCAAACTCGCCGACCGGAAGATACGGGAAAAAGATCGCAAGAGTGAACTGGAGGCGGAGTAGCCACCATGGAACTCGATGTACATGAACCGATCAAAAAGGCGCTTGCGCGGGCAAAAACCTGCTACGAGAAGAAGGATATGCCTGGAGCAGCGTCCCTCTATGAAAAAGCGGCTAATCTAATGTCGATCTATGCCGAACAGGCGCTTGGACGAGAAGCGGAAGAGCGAAGAAAAAAGAAGGCGATCGAATGGCGTGAGATCGCCCGGCAACTCCGCTCAGGAGAGTTCGAAAATGGCTCCGCCCCCACCCCCACGGAAGCGCCCGTGAAAGCGAGCCCCACACCACAGAAGAATGAGATCAAATCGATCGTCTCAAACCTAATGCACCACTCCCCCATTACCTGGGAAGAGATCGGTGGCTTAGACAAGACCAAAAATGAGATCCGTTTCGCTCTCGGCATGACCCTCGCGAAACATCCTCCCGGCGTTAAGATCGCTGCCTGGACAAAGATTCTTTTCTACGGCCCCCCTGGGACCGGAAAAACATTACTGGCAGCAGCGACCTCGAATGCGATTCGATCGACCGAAGATGTCCCGAGCGTTTTTTACAACGTAAAAGTTGCGAGCATCCTTTCGAAATATTTCGGAGAGAGTTCCAAGATCATCGGAGAACTCTACGGGACGGCCCGGGATACGTCCCCTTCGGTCGTCTTCCTCGATGAATTCGAATCGATTGCGGGAAAACGGGAAACGGGCGATTCAGGCGCTGAGAGAAGAATCCTTTCGACCCTCCTCTCCGAACTAGATGGAATGGATCAGAAAGGCCGTTCGGATATTTATGTTCTGACGATCGCAGCGACCAATCGCCCCTGGGATCTCGATTCGGCGGTCCTTTCGCGGTTTGAAAAGAAGATCCTAATACCCCTGCCCGACCCAGAGACGCGAAAGAAGATTCTCGAAATTCATCTAGAAAAGAAGGGCTTCCAAACCAAAGTATCGTATGAAGAACTCTCAAAGATGACCGAAGGATACAGCGGAAGAGAGCTCGAAAGGTTCTGTAAAGAAGTCACCACCACAATGGTCGCAGAACAGAACCGGGAACTGAGTACACTGGTCGACAAGGGCCTCAAAGCCGCTCGGGAATATCAGATTCAGATCCGACCCCTGGTAAAAAGTGACTTCCTCTCTGCCGCGAGTCATATTCATCCCGCCACAAGCGCCGAAGAGATGGAAAAATACAAACGATGGAAAGAGACGGCCGAAGAAGAATAAGATCGGCCGCAACCGGAGGTATTGATGGGTATATTTAAATCAAAAGAAGAGAAACGGATCGAACGGACGATTGAAGTCCGGAAGGGAATCAACTCCCTCAAGAGAAACATCCGTGACTTACACAAGCATGAACTCTCCTACATCACCAAGGCGAAACGTGCCCGAAAGATGGGAGACAAAGACCAGTACGCCTTCTTGAAAAACCAACTCAAAAAGACCGCCAGCCAGAAACGGTCACGGGAAAGACAACTGCTCTCGATTGAAACCGCGATGCAGATCAAGAATCAGGCGGAAAGTGATGCTGATTTCGCCAAGTCGATGGGCTCGGTGGCGCAGGCGGTCTCGGATGTCTACGGCCAGGTTGATTTCGTCAAAACCCAGAAGAACTTCGAAAAAGCGATGATGCAGGCGGAAACCCTCCAGCAGCAGATGCAAATCTTTCTCGAAATGACGCAAGAACATGTCATGGCGGGAGAAACCGAAGGGGACGAGGCCTTCGTTTCGGATGCCGATATTGAACGGATGCTTTCGGAAGAGGTGGAACACGAGGAATCGGAGGATCTCGACAGCGAGATTGAGAAAGGCATCCAGTCAATCCAGGACGAACTCGAGAAAGACAAGTAGCCGAACATGGCGAAAACCTTTCTCCTGGAATCTTTCGAGAAGCACAAGGGTCGGGGCCTGACGGCCTTCCGCTCAGGAGACCTTCCGGAGGCGAAGTACAACTTCCTCCTCGCCGCTCAATACCTCATGGAACTCGCACGAGAAACCGGAGAGAAAAAACTACGAAAAATCCGGACCACCAAGGCGATGGAACTGGTCGAACTCGCAAAGAATCTAAAGGAAAAGAGAAAAGAGATTCGGGAGAAGATCTCTGCCTCCCGGGGAGACCCTTCCGGCACGAGTACCTCCGAGGGCGAAGAAACTCCCGATGAGTGGATGGTGGCGGAGAAACCGGGACTTCGGTTCGACGACATCGCGGGGCTCGAAGAGGTCAAAGAACAGATCCGCCTCAAAATGATCTACCCCTTTCTGCACCCAGAGAAAGCGAAAAAATATAAGGTCCGTACGGGCGGGGGAATTCTGCTCTACGGCCCCCCCGGAACGGGAAAGACGATGATCGCCAAGGCGATCGCCGGTGAGTTAGACGCGACCTTCTTCGCGATCGCACCGAGCGAGATCCTCAACAAATGGGTCGGCGAGAGCGAAAAGAATATCCGCAAACTATTCGACACCGCTCGTAAGAGTGAACGGGCGATCATCTTTCTCGATGAGGTCGAAGCTCTGACTCCACCCCGCCGCGCATCCGAAAGCGGAGGCGTAATGCAAAGGGTGGTCCCACAGATTCTCAACGAACTCGATGGCTTCGACCGAAAAGAAGGGCATACACTCCTCTTCCTCGGCGCGACGAACGAACCGTGGAATATCGATCCGGCGATGATGAGACCAGGAAGGCTCGACGAGAAGATCTACCTTGGGCTTCCGGATGAACCGGCCCGCAAAAAGATTCTCGAATTAAACATGAAAGAGATTCCGGTCGCCGAAGATGTCGATCTCGATTCCGTGGCGCACCGACTCGAAGGGTACAGTGGAGCCGATATCGCCTACCTTTGCCGGAAAGTAGCCGAGACGGTCTTCGAGAAGGCGATCGGTACCGAGCACGAACCCCCAATCGGAAAAGAAGATTTCGAACAGGTTCTTGCCAAGTTCAAACCATCCGTCTCCCGGGTCGATATCGACCGGTACCGGTCGTTTCAGGCGGAGGGGGCATGAGAGCGATTGCCCTGACTCTCCTTCTCGCCCTGCCCGCTTCGGCGGACATCCTCTACCTCAAGAACGGAGGAAAGATCGAGGGAAAAGTCACCACAAAGAAATCGACCTACCTCGTTGAAACCGATATCGGAAAGGTAACGATAAAAAAGTCAGATGTCATCCGAGTCGAGAAGAAAGAGTACACGCAAAAAAAGCCGGCAATGCCCGCGAAAAAGAGAGCTCTGCTTCGCGAGAAATTTGCCAACCCTTTTCTGGGTGTGAAGATCTATCTCCCCCCCCACTGGAGGAGAGGGAAGTCACAAGGCAAGGCGGCTTCCAGTTTCTATGGCCCTACCGATGGAGCCTATGCCCCCCGCGTTGATCTCATTTATGCCGCGAGCCGGGCCGACCTCGGAAAGTATGTGGCGATGTACAAGAAGGCGTACCGGGATCTCGACCCCAATGTTATTTTCCTCCTCGACCAAGCCTTTACCCTTCGGGACGTGACCGCCTACCAATTCTCGGCGATCTTTCAGAGCGATGGAATTCCTTTTCAGACGCTCTTCACCTTCATCGAAAAGGACGGAAAAAAGTGGGTTCTGACGTATGCCTGCACCCATGCGTGGTTTGAAAAGTATTACCAGAAGGTCGACGCCATGATGCGCTCGATCCGCCTCTACCCGACAACAAACATGCCCCGGGAAGAGAAAGAGAAATACGCTAAGGCATTCACACAGGGGGAAGAGTATTACGCCAAGAAGAAATACCGATCCGCGCTCTCCCGGTATGAAAAAGCGGTCAAAATCCTCCCCGGCTATCCAGAGATTCATGAAGCGCTCGGCAGAACCCACTGGCGGCTGAAGAAGTATGAAAAGGCCGAAGCGAGTTACAAGAAAGCGATCGAGATCGATCCAGAGGATACCGACTACCACTACAATCTCGGGGTAGTGCTCCTTCTGCAAAATCGGGAGGAAGAAGCGATCACGTCTCTGGAAAAAGCGGTCGAGTTCGGCCCCGAGATGGGAGCCGCGAGAACCAACCTCGGCGTCGCCTACCTCTCGACCGAGCAACTCGAAAAAGCGAGAGAGGTTCTCGAAGAAGCGGTCCTGATCGACCCCGAATCGGTTACCGCTCACTACAATCTTGGGCTCACCTGTGAGCGACAGGGAGAGACGAAAAAAGCGAAACAACACTTCAAAGATACTCTGTATCTCGACCCCAAACATAAAGAAGCAAAGAAAGCGCTCAAGCGCGTAACCGACTAGGAGATTTTCATGCCCACACCGATCCTCGCAGCCCTTCTGATCCTCTTACAAGACCCCACACCGGGAACCCTAACACAGGAAGAAGCGAAGAAATCGATCACTCGAGGAGAACTCTACGACCATATCAAGTTCCTCTCTACCGACGAGATGAAAGGAAGGAACACTCCCTCCAAAGAGCTCGACAAGACGGCTCAATATGTGAGTGACGCATTCCGGAAAGCGGGGCTCAAGCCCCTCGGCAAAGACGGAACGTATCTCCTTCCTTGGAACTACCGGGGGGAAGACACCCCCAACTGTATTGGGCTCCTCGAAGGGAGCGGTGAGAAATTAAAAGACGAATACATCGTAATCGGGGGCCATATGGATCACATCGGAGTCATCGGAGGCGAGATTCATAACGGCGCCGATGACAACGCTTCGGGGACCTCGGGGGTAATGGAATTGGCCGAAGCGTTCGGTGCGCTAAAGGTGCGTCCCAAACGATCGATCATTTTTATGACCTTCGGAGGCGAAGAGAAAGGGCTGCTCGGATCCCGTGCGTACGTAAACGATCCCGCAATCCCGAATGAAAAGACCGTCGCGATGATCAATCTCGACATGATCGGAAGATCGACCGACAACTATCTTTTCATTGGGGGAACAGGCACAAGTCCGATCTGGGACGGATTGGTCAAAAAGTATAATGACCACTACAAATTTGATCTCGAGACCGCACCGGGAGGCCTCGCCCCGAGCGACAATTCCAATTTCTACCGCCAAGACATTCCGGTTCTCTTTTTCTTCACCCACGTCCACGAGGATTATCACCTGCCCGGGGATGACATTGAGAAGGTCAACGTAGAAGGTTCCGAACGAATTCTACACATGGTCTACGATGTGGTAACCGAAGTGACCGAAGTGGAAGAACGCCCCGTTTTTACCGAAGAGAATTCCCAGGCCCTCCCCAAAGACTTTCAGCAAAAGATGATGGACCGGTACCGAAGTCAGAATCGAAACCGGGTTCGGTTGGGGGTCCAGGTCGAATCCGCCGAAGGGGGCGTGCGAATCCGGTCGATCTCGAAGGATTCCCCCGCACAAGAAGCGGGTCTTCAAAAAGGGGACATCATCGTCAAGTTCGAAGGCAAGGAGGTCACCTCCCGTAGAGAGTTACAACGCGCCCTGCGAAAACATAAGCAGGGCGAGAGCGTCACCCTCACGATTGACCGGGATGGCAAAACAAAAGAGGTGAAAGTCACGTTCCCCCGATAAGGAGACATTTGATGAGTTTTTTCCCCCCTATGATTCCTCTCCAGGCGACCACTCAAGACCTGAAAATTCTGGAGAAGAGACTCGAACAAAAGGCTCGTGCCTCCCTGAAGATCCAGGGAAGCATGAACAAGAGGATCTATGAACTGGAAGAGCAACTTGCCAAGATGACCCTTCTCTGCCGCACCCTCTCCGATGTCGTCGTCCGTAAGGGAATCGTCGCCCTCGATGAACTCGTAGAGATCATGGACGAGATCGATCTGGATGATGGAGTGGCAGATGGA
>CAYRLD010000161.1:267-6227 GCA_964424925.1 uncultured Planctomycetales bacterium | reverse complement strand
GCGTCTCGGCGACTCTCTCCTGGTTTGAACATTTCTCCCGTAATTGGTCTCCCGGTGAGACGATCCGTGTACTCGATGTGGGTGCCGGATCCGCCGATATTCCCCGGGCTCTGATTACCTGGGCTTCCGAACGGGGCTTTTCCCTTACCGTTACCGCTCTGGATATTGACCTGGACGCCCTGAAATGGGCCCGAGAGGATGCCGGGGAGGAGGGGATGAGATTCCTTTCTGCGAACGTTCTCCGTATGCCGTGCCGTTCTGGGGCATTCGACTATGTGACCTCTTCTCTATTCTTCCATCACCTGACGGATGAGCAAATTGTAGAGGTTCTTTCCTCTATGGACGGAATCGCCCAGCGGGGGATCGTAATCAACGATCTCGCTCGAAGTCGTTCTGCATGGCTTTTGAGTAAGGGTTTAATGCTCTTCGCCAACCGAATTGTAAAGAATGACGGCCCTCTCTCCATTAAGAAATCTCTGCGGGTGGATGAGGCTCGTGGCTTAATCGAACAGAGTGGATTGGGCTATTTGAGTGCGCAAGGGCATCCTTTCTATCGACTGACCATAGCAGGGGAAAAGGCGTAGAGCCTAATCCTTGCTTCGCCCTCTCTAAGGTCCGATAATAAGTTATGCGCGACGAAGGTTTTTCTTCGTCACGGCACCGGGGGTGGTTGTTGTGGTCCCTCGGTGGGGTAGTACCGGCCGAGATTCGGTCGATGGAAACACCTCTCCGAGGCATACGATTGCCATATCCCACTGAAATTCTGGAGAAGGGGGGAGTATGTTCGAAAGTCGTTCTGCTCTCTTGAAATTTGCGGCGTTCTACGGCGCGTCCCTCTAAAGTCCCTCCCTATCCGTGCCGTGGGGCGCCGTTATTTTTTCTCTTTCGGTGTGCCGACAATTATTTTCGGTTCGTAAGGGGTCTTCCTTTTCCGCTCGACAGAGGCCTTTTCGACGAGATCCTTCTCCGTAACTTGGCTGAGAAGACTCTGCCCTTCTTTCACCCTGCCGACCACGATCGCATTTTCGAGTTTCGGATTCGGTTTCAAAAGGATGTCGAAGACTCCTGCGGTGATTTCGTCTCGATTTTCCGCTTTCCGTAGGACAACCGAAAACGCGTCCGCACTTTTATCCGTCTTTTCCATCGGAAGGAAGAGATTCTCAGCGGTTCCAATTGAGAGTGTATCTCCCTTTTTTGAGATTTCTTTTCCATCGAAACTCTTCGCTTCCATCTCTTTGACGAGATGGTAGGTGGAGTTGGGGGTGTCATTCTCAAAAAGTTCGATGACAACACTTCCCTTTCCCTTGATGTTGAGGCGAAGAAGGGGGTTGTACACTTTTTCCGGGCCGACGAGCAGCGTTGGCATTTTATCGGAGGAGACCTTCTTCTTCTCAAGAGAATTGAGATAGTTTTTGATCTCGATACGATCCTTTGCTTCCAACTGAGGGTGCGTCTGCAAGGTGGTCACTTTCATAAGGGGCGCCTTTTCCGTTTCGAGGAAAGCGAGGTTGCTGATAACCTGGGAATGGGCGCGATCGACGAAAGGGCTCCTCAAAGGATGATTAGGGAAGTCTGCGAGAAACTCCGCGTAAGCCTCTTTGGCATTTTCAAGGTTTCCCTGCTCATTGTATTTGTTGGCGAGGCGATAAATAATTTCAGCCCGGATAGGCGATTTGGCATATTTTATCTTCAACTCTTCGAGTTGCTCGACGGTTTGTGCCGCGGCCATATCCCGGGAAGCCCGCTCTGCCAGAGTTCGGTCGTACAGGATCCTCGCAACGAGTGCGACGATGACGATGACCAGAACAGAGGAGATCAGGATGATCACCTTTGCATGTCGGTCCCCGAATGCATTTAGTCTTTGTAAGGAGGTTTGCTGTTCCGGTGCGGTAGATTTCTGTTCCATTTATCCCTTATATCCGATCGCAATAGTTACGATTGTTTCCTGGCTCGGAGTCGTTTCGACCCGAACTTCACACTCTTCCTGATTTTTCTGAAATGTGGTCAGAACCGGATCATCTCCGTGGGAGGAGACTTCCTTCCAACCGTGCGTTGGCATCGTTTCCCGATAGAACCGCACGAGATGCTTTACCTGGATTTTTCCCCGATAGATCTGTTTGTACGATCGTAGCGGAGGATTTGCTTGCCCGATCCCGGTTACATACTTCATGCTCCCGTGGGCGGGAACATCTGGAAAGACGGCTTTGGATTTCATTCCGCTGTCTGTTTTGTCAGGACCGCTTTCGCAGCCAGCCATGATCAGAATCGATAAGAATAAGATCTTTTTCATACGTATTCCCCTCAATTAGGCTGCCAAAGTAATGGCTCCGGGAGCCCTTGTCAATGAGGAGTTCAATAGCGATTTCGTGCAAAAAAGGTCAGAGTTTCTTGTCAGGAAGGCATAGGGGGTATATATAAGGTGCATGCCAAAACCACTGACGTACAACGCGACGCTTGCCGAGCGGATCGATCTTACCGATGCGCTTACTATCTTCAAGGTGGCTCCTGATGAGTCGCTTTCAGATCCCGCCTGGTTTGTTCCGGGCCAGTATGTTGTTCTCGGAATGAACAACGAAGTGGATGCGGATAAGGGATCGGTGCGGAGGGCGATGTCGATTGTCTCCGCTCCTCAAGAACTTGATGGCATTGAGTTTTATATTCGATATGTTTCGAAACCGGAGTCGGATAACCCTTTGACCCACCTGCTCTGGGAAACCAAACCGGGGGACCGGTTGTTTATGACCACCCGTCCCGCAGGGGTGTTTACGGTTCCGAAATGTCTCGGTGACGACAACAATCGTATGAAAGTCTGTGTGGCAGCCGGGACAGGTCTCGCGCCTTTCACCAGTATGCTTCGTCATGACAAGATTAATAATCCGAGCGCAGATTTAAGTGATTATGCCGTGATGCACGGCGCGTCTTACCCAGCGGACCTTGGGTACGAAGAAGAGATGAAATCGTATACCGAAATGGGTGCGTATTACCTTCAGACGGTGAGCCGTCCCAAAGAATCGCCAGATTGGACCGGTGACTCCGGTCGTGTGGAAGATTATTTCAAGGCGGAAAGGCTCGAAGATACCGAAACACGCATGGGACTCGGAAAGGGTGGTCTTACTCCAAAGAATGCGGCCATTCTCATCTGTGGGCTTCAGGGGACGATTAGTCAGACGATCATCCGGCTCGTTGGCAGAGGGTTTGTCCCGGATAATCATCGAATCCGGGCTGCTCTGGAGGTGCCGAAAGAGGTCCCTTCCAGTATCTTCTTTGAGCAGTATGACAAAACTCCTGTCATCGATTTGAAGAATGAAGAGTTGGTCGCGGATCTGAAAAGCCAACTTCATCAAGCACTCGGCTTGAACGTTTAATTTCCAGCCTTCCCGCATGGTACAATGAGAACGTTCTTCACGGAGGTTCGTATGCGTGCCCGATGGCTTCCGCTTTTCTTCTTCTTTTCCTCTCTGGCTGCTGTCGCGCAGGAGTCTCCCCGAGCCGATCTTGAGAAGATGTACCGTGAGGTATCGGAAAAGAGTATCCCCAAAACGGTCTGCCTCACGGCGAATCTCCCCCAGGGGGAAGTGGCGATCGGTTCGGGAGCGGTGGTCAGTGCCGATGGCTATATCCTCACTTGTGCTCATGTCCTCGAAGCGGCAGAAAATTTGGGGGACAACACATTAGGCGCTCTCTTTCCCAATGGGAAGACCCTGGAAGCCAAGACTCTCGGGAGAGATTCCAAAAAAGATTTTGTTCTCCTGAAGGTAGACGCCGAAAACCTTCCTTTTTTTGAATGGGGAGATTCTTCCAAAATAAAATTAGGCGAGTGGGTTCTTGCTCTTGGTCATCCAATCGGGATCGTCGGCATTCAAGGTCGGAGAAATCGGATTCCCGCTCTCTCCTACGGCAATATTCTCACCTTGAATGCACAGCTAAAGGTGGTTACGGAAAGTGGAGGAAAGGATTATGGCGGTTCGATCCTATCGAATATTCCTCTCGCTTTCGGAAACAGTGGTGGGCCTCTGGTCAATTCCGAAGGAAAGTTGATTGGGCTCAATGGAGCGATCAGTCGCGGCACAACGATTCAGGCCTACTCCGTTGCGAGTAACCGGATGGCGGCCGCTTTTCCCAAGTTGAAAAAGGGGATCGATCTTTCTGTTCCTTCCAAAGGAAAGTTCAACGCCTTTCTTGAGGGACTCAAATCGATGTTCCAATCGGGGGCGGCCCCCCCGGTCGTGGTCGGGTCTGGGGATGACCGGCTCGAAAGGATCCCCCCCGGGAATCGTAAACTTTTGAGAAACGTATCTCGGTCGGTTGTCCAGGTCTACCGGGATGGGGGTGAGGTCGCATACGGATTGGTTGTGGATAAAAAGGGGCAGGTCGTCACCTCCCGGCATGCTCTTCTCGGGGAAGATGGGTGGGACTATCTTGTAAATCGTTTCAAAGGGTTCTTGAGAAACAACGACACCTTGAAAGAACTCCTTCGCGGATTCTTGAAGAAAAAACCGGTGTATGAGGTAGAGATTCGATCGGGAATTCGGTGGACTGCCGAGTTGGTAAAAGAAGACCGGCATCGGGACCTCGCTTTTCTGAAATTTACAGCGGGAGAAGAATTGATTCCGGTTGCTCCTTGGAAAGGGAAACCTCTCCCGCGGGGGAGTTTTGTTTCGAGCGTCGGGCCGAGGGGAGAGGTTCACGGGGTTGGGCTTCTTTCCACCAATGGAACCCGAATTGACTCTATTATGGCGATTCCCCTGAATCTGCAGGATACGATCCAGATTCTTCAGAACAATCTTTCGGCGTTTGAAAGGCGTTCTTACCCCCGGATTCTTTTTCACGATGCGGTCATTCCGATGGGGCAGTTTGGAAGTGCGGTCATAGATCGGGACGGGCGTGTTCTGGGGATGAATGTTTTTTCGCCTCTTCGCGGGGCGGTCTATGCGATTCCGATGGAAGAAATCTGGAAATCGTTCCGGGCGGAGGAAGAGTAGCTTGCACCATTCCCGCTCGACCGGATAAAATAGATACGTAAACAAATTAGCTGGGAGGAAAATTATGAGATCGATCATCACACTTTCGCTTTCTCTTCTTCTTGTGGTCGGTTGTTCCGAGTCATCGGAATCGGCACAGAGGGATCAACTGACGGCACATGTAGGTCAGTACGATATGCCTCCGGCAAACTTGAACCCGGTCCGGGTGGGGGTTCCCCAATTCAAAGTGGAGAATGCCGTTTCTGCGGTTGATTTCAGACGAAAGGATGTTGCCCGTGATGCGGCAGATCAGTTGACGACGCTGGCGGACAAGACCGATCGCTTTGAGATGGTCGAACGGGCCCAGATGGAGCAACTCTTGAAAGAACAGGGGCTGGAAGGGGTTGTCGATCCGAATGAACTAGCGCGCCCGGGGCGCGTACGCGGAGTGGACTATCTCTTCATCGGAAAGATCACCAATATGCGTGTGAAGAAAGAGAAGAGCGCTTCCGGTTTCAGTCTTGGGAAAGTTCTTACGGTGGGGGGACAGTCTATCTTTGATTACAATAATAAAAAGTCGACCATTACGATCGAATGCGGTGTGGATATTCGCCTGGTGAATCCGACGAACGGATCGATTCTTGTTTCCGAGTTTTCTGAGTACAAGCGGACCGATACGATCGGGGCGACCGGGGTTGCCATTATTGGGATCGGAACACGATCGGACGCGGATCTCAAGGTGAATGAAGATAGCCGGGGGAAGATTCTCCGGTTGGCTCTCGATGACGCCATACGGAAGATGTTGCCCCTACTCGATCGTCGACTTCTTCGCAAACAGGCGGAAGCTTCTCCCGAGAAATAAGGCTTCTTATTTGGTGATGCGTTCCCTTCCGCCCATGTAGGGGCGGAGCGGTTCGGGGATGAGGACCGACCCGTCTTCCTGCTGATAATTCTCCAGAATTGCAATCACCGTACGGGGAAGGGCGAGGCCCGATCCAT
>CAYRLD010000161.1:0-257 GCA_964424925.1 uncultured Planctomycetales bacterium | reverse complement strand
TTTCTCATCCCGGAAACGGGTGTTGAGTCTCCGCGACTGGAAGTCGACAAAATTTGAACAACTGGAGACTTCGAGCCAGCGGTCCATTCCGGGCGCCCACACTTCGAGGTCATAGGTCATCGCACTTGCAAAGCTCATGTCGCCTGTAGAGAGACGAAGCAGCCGGTATTCGAGCCCCAAAAGTTGCAGGATCTCTTCGGCATTGGCGGTTAATGTTTCGAGCTCTTCCCACGATTTATCCGGGTGGGCGAATTTCA
>CAYRLD010000160.1:0-6244 GCA_964424925.1 uncultured Planctomycetales bacterium | reverse complement strand
TCGCCGGAGATCTCCATCAGTGAAGAAGCCGGCTAGCTTTCCGTCGGCATCCGTGATCGAAATTGCTCCTGCTCGTGCAGCTGTGATATGTCCGATTGCCTCTAGGACGGAGGTCTCTTCTGAAACGACAGGGTTTTGACTTCCGGTTCTCATGACGTCTTCTACTTTCTGGAGTTGTCGGCCCAGTTTCCCTCCTGGGTGGTAGAAGGCGAAATGTTCTTTGCTAAATCCCCGACGTTTCTGGACGCAGAGGCATAAAGCATCGGTCAAGGCGAGTGTAGCCGTTGTGCTGGCAGAGGGGGCGAGCCCCAGGGGACACGCCTCTTCGATTTTTCCCATTTCGAGAGTAATATCAGACAGTTTTCCCATCGGAGATTCTTTGGTTGCTGTGATGGAGATGATTTTCGCTCCGATCTTTCGGATGGAGGGAAGGAGTCGGAGCATTTCTTCGGTGGTTCCACTATTGGAAAGGGCTAGGATTACGTCATCCTTGACGACACGTCCGAGATCTCCGTGGTACGCTTCTGCGGGATGAAGAAAAAGCGACGGAGTCCCCGTAGAAGCGAATGTGGCGGATGCTTTTTGTCCAATCAGCCCCGCTTTTCCCATTCCCGTAATGACGAGATGTCCCTTACAGGCCGTAATGGTTTCGACCGCCTTGAGGAAATCCTCGTTGAGCCTTTCCACAAGCGATTCAATCGCCTTTGCTTCGACTTGCAAGACTTCCCGTGCGTATTCGATCGTCATAAGCGGGCCTATTATAGGGAGGGTCCCCTTGGTTGACAACCCCGCTCCTCCACAGGATAATGCCCCGCCATGGAAACGGCATACAAGCATCTTGACTACGCGGCTTCTCAGGTGAAGCATAACTACGGGCCGAATGTTCATATTCTAGCCCAACCATCCCTTTTAACGCGACTGGCACGAGCCTGTACTCCTGAATGTGATTCTCTTGAGTTGGTCCGACACGTTCGATCTTTGTACCGCGAAATGGCTTCCATTGTCGCCAATGTGGAATTCCCTCGTCGCCAGGTTCGTTTGAAAACGCGGATGTTCGATCATCACCGTCAAGCTCGGTATGAGGGGGAAGTGATCGATCCGAAAACGAAAGTGGTTTGCGTTGCGATTGCCCGCGCAGGATTAGTTCCTTCTCAAGTTGCGTGTGAAATGTTCATGAATCTCGTCGATCGTCAATCTGTTCGGCAGGACTATGTCTTTGCGAATCGAAAGACGGATGAAAAGGGCCGAGTTGTGGGGGCCGACCTTTCTGGTTCGAAAATCGGGGGGGGGATCGGAGGCTCGATCTTAATTCTCCCGGATCCCATGGCGGCTACGGGAGGGTCTATTTCTGCTGCGATCGATCATTACAAGAGTCTAAAGATTGGAAAACCGAAGAAGGTGATCGCGCTTCATCTGATTGCTACCCCTGAATATATTCGCCGAATTCGTACAGATCACCCAGAAGCTTTGATTTATGCCATTCGACTCGATCGATCGCTTTCTCCCAAACAGGTGCTTTGGGAAAAGCCGGGGAAGTCGTGGGCAAAGGAACGTGGGTTAAATGATCTTCAATATATTGTTCCCGGCGGGGGTGGATTCGGGGAACTGATGAATAATGCTGTGGAGTAGTTCTTTATGCTTGTCCTAAAGAATCTTCTTCGCCGCAAGGTCCGCACCGCGCTCTCCCTTCTTGGTATCGCCATTGGTATTGCTGCCATTATCGCATTTCATGGTGTGGCGGGTGGATTTGAGAGAAGTCTCAATCAATATGGTTCACAGACCGGGGCAAACCTGCTCGTTATGGAGCGCAATATCCCGGACCCTCAATTTAGCCGGCTGAAAGCGGAAGAAGTAAAAGAAATCCTCACTCTTGAAGAGGGGATGGAAGTTGCTCGGGCGGCCTTTACGGTAACCACGCCGAAGGGGGCCGGAGTCAAGGCGGGATTTCCAGCGCTCTTTGTTTTTGGTCGCAACCCTGAAGAGCGGGCCATTGCCCGGTACAGAAATGAGGATTTGAAGGGGCGCCTTCCTTCCACAGATGACGAGATGATGTTGGGAACGGTGGCGGCGGAAAAACTGAAGAAGAAGCCTGGCGATGAGATGGACCTTTTTCCGGGGAAGACCTTCCGGGTTGTGGGGATCTATACGGTAGGCATTCCTTGGGAAAATGTAGCGGCGGTTGTTTCCACGCGTGCGATCCAAGACAAACTTAAGATGGGGGACAGCTGTACAATGGGGTTCCTCTATTTGAAGAACCCCTCCACGATACAAGCGGTTCGGGCAAGAATAGAGAACCGCTTTCCTCATCTTATTGCCGTAAAGAGTGAGGAATTGGCCGGGCATCTAGAGAATTTTGAATATATCGAATGGTTCGTTTGGGTTATCTCCTTGGTGAGTGTCATGATCGGTGGTTTGGGGATTCTCAATACGATGATCATGAGTGTCAGTGAGCGAACTCGTGAGATTGGAACCCTTCGTGCCGTGGGGTGGAGTTGCCGCCGCGTCATACGGATGATTCTTTCCGAAGGGCTGGTTCTCAGTTTCTTGGGGGGAGTGGTCGGTGTGATTCTCGGTGTTAGCGGAGCGGAGTTGATCTTGATCTGGGCGCCCAAAGGGTATTTGGGGACTTTCTACCCACCCGATCTCTTTGCAAAGGCGATGGCGATTTCGATTGGCCTGGGGTTCTTTGGCTCCCTCTATCCTGCGCTACGTGCTTCCCGGCTTTCTCCCATCGAGGCGTTACGATATGAATAAAGAGTGTACGATTCGAACCGTCAATCTTGTGAAAGAGTATGACGGAGGCGCAATCCAAGCGGTAAAAGGGGTTCATTTAGAAGTCCCTCGGGAAGAGTTCCTCTGTATTATGGGACCGAGTGGGTCGGGAAAGTCCTCCTTGATGTATATGTTGGGCGCTCTTGATCGCCCAACAAGTGGGGATGTTATTCTCAATGGTCGGTCTCTTTTGACGGAGCCGAATCTCGATCGGGTCCGTGCTGAGGAGGTTGGGTTTATTTTCCAGCTGCATAACCTTCTTCCGGTTCTGACTTGTGTGGAGAACGTAGAAATTCCTCTTATTGCGCTGGGGGTCCCTCGTCGGGAGAGGAAGCGGAGGGCCGAAGAACTTCTCGACACGGTTGGACTTTCGCATCGCTTACATTCCGTAGCGACAAAGCTATCCGGCGGGGAACGGCAGCGTGTTTCGATCGCACGAGCTCTCGTTAATCGTCCCTCCCTTATTCTTGCCGACGAGCCAACCGGGGATGTTGATTCGGTTACGGGCGATCAAATAATGGAATGTATTCTAAAAGTAAAGAAAGAGGCGGGAGCCGCCTTAATTGTGGTGACACATAATCCAGAACTCGCGAAGGAATCCGATCGAGTTATGGAGATGAGAGATGGAGATCTTCTGGTCTCCTCCCTGCAAACGACATGAATATTTTCAGTAAACCTGGTTGGTATGAACTCCTTTACCCAGACCACTGGGAAGTCGATGAGGAAGAGTCTCCCATTGCGTTTTGGCAGCCAGATGGGGCGGGAGCCCTTCAAATTACAGCAGAACAGCTTCCCCAGCGGAAATCGAAGGATCGCATGGATTGCTTCCTCGCCCTTGGCGCTTTTTTGAAAAGTGTGGGGCATGAGATAGAGGCTTCTTCTACGAATCGATTTTCGCGGGATGGGTTTGAAGGGGCTTCGACAGAATATCTCGCGGAAGGCGGGGAAGAAGAGCTCTTCTGGAGAGTCTGGTTTATGACGAACCAGGACGTTTTGCTCTTTTTGACGTATGCTTCCCGGAAAGACGATCAGAATCTAGAGCGGGATGCGGTCGATTCTATCGTTGACTCGATCCAGATGATCAGCGCCTAGATCACTTTGTCGGGGGAGAGAGTACACAGCGAAAGCCGAGCGTATTGGATCGATGATTCATGGCTTGACGCCACCTACTGAAGGTGATGGTCCATTCCAAATCTCGGAAAGATCCTCCTCGGACCACCTTGTCAAAGCTGCTCGGTTCGTAGTTATCCGAACACCATTCCGCTACGTTTCCGGCCATATCCATACATCCGTACGGGCTGGCTCCTTTGGGAAAGGACCCGACCACACTGGTAAACTCATAGGGATCTTCTTCTTGAGAGAAGTCCGCCCAATTCAGAAAGGCGGGTTCCCATTGGTCCCCCCAAGGGTAGATGTAGGCGTTTGTTCCACGCGCGGCCTTTTCCCATTCCTTTTCCGTGGGAAGTCTTTTCCCGCACCAGCGGGCATAGGCGTAGGCATCCCAGTAATCGACCCCGACAACGGGGTGGTCTTTTCCATTGAACTTCTCCACTTCCCAAAAGCGGGGGGTATGATCTTTCCCCTTCGCTTCTTCCGGATGGCATAGAGAATGGTTTCCGCTTTTTTGAAGTTCGGTGAGGAAGAGTGCGTACTGAGCATTGGTCACCTCATACCGATCGATCAGATATCCAGGGAGGTTTACTTTTCGAGCCGATAGTTGTCCCGGAAGGGGATCCTGGGATCCATAAGTAAAGAGGCCTTCCGTGACAGGAAGGAGTCCGAGGTCATCTCCTGTGAAGAGGACCTTTTCCTTTTCTCCTGGATCGATTGTAAGGACTCTTTCTACGCCGAGAACTCGTATGCGATATTTTCCTGGTTCCACATTCTCTTTTGTTAGCGGAACGGTTCCGATCGGGGTTCCGTCGAGGTAAACGGAGGCTCCTGTGATGGCCCCGTTAATGGTAATGGTTCCCGGAGGGATTTTGACGAGAGGAAAGGAGAGGGGGGTGGATTTACTTAAGAAATTGATTTCGAGAGGAAGGAGCGGTTTTTCATATCCGGTAAGTTCAAACGAGACTTCGTGTTTTCCGCCCTCGATATAGTCGGTCATCGGTGTGATCCCGATCGGTTTTCCATCCAACAGAATGGTTGCTCCGGAAGGGGTCGTATCGAAGGGGATTTTGATTCGGACTCGTTGAAGTGTGAAAAGATGTTTTTCGGTCGCCTTTGTCGTGACGAGTAATTTCTGTTCATAAGGCTGGAAGTAGGGATGTCGGACTTGGAGGGTGTACTCTCCGCGGTTCAGTTTCAATTGAAGTGGCGAATTTCCCAGGGACGTTCCGTCCAGCACAATTTCGGCATTGGATGGATGGCTATGAATCCAGACTCCCCCAGAGGAACTCTCATTGCTCGCCCCTTTGGGGGTCATGTTTACGACGTAACTGGAACTCGCGCGGGGGTCGATCCGGATTTTTTCCTCAAAGGGTTCATATCCCTCTTTTTCGAGTCGCAGGATTCGATATCCTGCATCCACCTTCATCGAGAAAGGCGTACTTCCATAGAGTCCGTTGTCGATCCGAACATTCACTTCATCTACATTTTGAGTCTGGATCCGGAGGCCTCCCCTGGATCGACGAAGTTTCAATTGTTCCAGTTTTAAGCCAGAAGTCGCATCCTGAATCGTCTCGGGTCGACCTTCATCGAGGATGGCAAATCGTTTTCGGGTTCCTTCCGGACGTGGGTCTAATTGGACGACCCTGTCTTTGTAAAATTCGGAAGAGAGTCTAATTTCGGTCTTTTCGTAGAGAGGATTTTCCCATTCGAAGGGGGTTTTTCCTCGGGCCTCCCCATTAAGATGGACGTTGGCTCCGGAGGGATCAGATGTGATGACCAAAGGTCCCGACAAATGAGCAGAGGTGATTTCGTTGGCTGATTGTGGGGGTGAAATTTTGGCTCCCGCTTGGTAGAGCTTTGCCGAGGTCCAAAGGGTCACTCCCAAAAGAAGGCCGATAATTCCCATGAGAGAGAGTTCCAATTTTCTCCCTCTTCTTGGCAGCCGGCCTCCTGTAGCCGTTACTTCCGGTATCGAAACAATTCGAGGTGTCAGTCCTTTTGGTTCTGGTGGAAGTTCAACGTCGCCTTCCGATGATTCGGTCTCGACCAACTTCAGAAGGAACTGCTCTTTGGCTTTGTGCAGATCCATCTCCATTTCTTTCGCATTTTGGTATCGAGAGTCCCGATCAATAGAGAGGGCTTTCTTACAGATTGTATCGAGTTCCGGGGTGAGAACCGGATTGAGTTCGCTCGGGAGGTCCATTCCCAGAGGAAGTTCTCCGGTGATCATTTCGTAGAGGACGACTCCGAGGGAGTAAATATCGGCTCGTCCATCTACCGATCGATCTGGCACCATCTGTTCGGGACACATGTAAAAAAGGGTTCCGGACATGAGACGAACCCCGGTGGTTCGTGCATT
>CAYRLD010000159.1:0-6254 GCA_964424925.1 uncultured Planctomycetales bacterium | reverse complement strand
CCTGAAGAGTATGAGCGGGAACGGTATCGGATCGCGGTCGGATCGGAATGGTTTGGCCGGTGGATTCTTCGTGCGGCTCGGTATCCCGAGGTGGCGGACCGTGTTGTGCAATCCCTTTCCAAACATCCCAATCTTCTACGAAAGCTTCTCGAAATCTCGGCCGGAACCAAGAGGGAAGGGGATTTTTCTCTGTTGGAACTGGCCCAACTAGTGGTATGAAGATGTCGGGAATTTTATTCTATCGAACTATGTTTACAGTATTGCGTGGGAAAAATCACGATGCCGTTTGAAGAGTTGGCATTTCCCCTAATGGATGGGCTTTTTTCAACGGCACTTCGGATGTGTGGGCATCGGGACCGGGCTCAGGATCTCGTGCAGGATACGATGGTGAAAGGATTTAAAAATTTTCACCGTTTTGAGGAGGGGTCCAATTTCCGGGCCTGGATGTACACGATCCTCACGAACACGTTCATCAACGAATACCGGCGAAGAAAAAAAGAGCCGATTTCGATCGATATGGATGAAGTTCCTCCGGAAGCCCCCGGACATGTAACGGTCGCCGATGTTGATGCGATGCGGGAGACCTTGGGGGATGAGGCGGCTGGCGCGCTCGACCGGCTTCCTACAGAATTTCGATTGATCTTTCTTCTTTCGACATTTGAAGGGTTTTCCTATGAGGAGATCTCGGGCATTACGGGTATCCCCATTGGGACCGTGATGAGTCGACTCTTTCGTGCCCGGAAATTGATGCGGGAAGAATTGGTGGAGTATGCACGGCAGGTAGGGCACCTGAAAGGTGAGGCGTAGGGATGAATTGTAGCGAGGTAAAAGAAAAGCTCGATCGATGGGTTGACCGGGAAACGGATTCCGAAGAGACCGGAGTTCTTGAGGGTCATGTCGAGGCGTGTCCTTCTTGCAAAGAGATGGTCGAAGGGGAGAAAGCGTTCCGAAAACTTCTCCAGGTACGACTTACCGAACGGGCTCCCTCGGAATTGATCGAAAGGGTTCGGGGGAAAATTGCTCATCCGACCTCCTTCTGGCGTCGCAATGTACTTTCCGCGATGGCGGCGGTGCTCCTTTTTGGTGTCATCGGTATGATCGTTTCCCGGAATACCGATTCCGTGACGGCGCATACGCTTGCGCACAAGGCGATTCATAAACATGGGAAGGATGCCGTGGATCATCATGCCCACGATTCTATGGTCTGCGCGACTTCCTGTTGTACGGAGGATGCTTCGGGAGCATTGGCTCGTTTCTACGAGAAAAGGCTCGCTTTCGATCCCTGTGGGCATGACCTGTCTCATCTTGGGTACGAAGCAGCGCACGGGTCGGTATGGGAAATTCGACCCGGAAAGAGCGCCTCCTGGACGAGTCATGCGCATGCCGATAGTGGGAACTCTGTCTCGCATGTTTCGGTTTCGGGGATGGATCTGACTCATGCCGGAGGAGAGGCGGTTGCCGATGGCGGGCGGATGTACAAGAAAGAAAAGAGGGAGGTGGTGCTCATCTTCCCGGATGAGAATGGCGTCTCCTGCCTCTTTGTCTTCGATTCTCTCGAGGAAGCTCGGCGGTATCTCAATTCCCGGGGGGCGCACTAATCCGTTTGCGTCTTACGGTTCCTGCCGGCACTTGTCTTCCATGAAAGAGGTTCGGCCATAACTGGGGGATGCTGACGAGTACCATTCCCAGTAGCAGATTTCCCCTCCGAGGTAGACAGACCAGGGATCGGCCCTCCACGGATATTTTGGATGGCGGTGTGCGGGCACTTCACGAGAGCCCGGTTCAAAGTGAATGTGGATCCCCTCTCCGTCCCCGAGGCCTCCCATCAGTTCGATCTTGAGGTATCCTGGTTTGAACCATATCTTAAAAGGGTTGAGCGCCGCCATTTCGGGGGCGAGGTTGTTTAACGTATATCCGTTCATCTCTTCTATGGGGACCTTTTCCTTCCCGGGGGGGAGGTGGCGCTTCCAATATTCGCGGGCCTCTTTCACGAGAGCCGGCCGGTCTATCTGGTTGATCTTGTACGCCTGTCCATACAGTTGGACATCAATCCAGAATGCGTTTGTCATAATGGGTAGTGTTATCATGCCGAGAAGGTAGAGGGATTGGAAAACCCAGAATCGGACTCTCTTTCCTGGCAGGAGAGGTAAGTGAAACGTCAACAGTCCCGCCAGAAAGAAGAAGGGGATTAACCCAAGAGCAATAATCCTGAGAGGAGCGTACGCGCCCCAATTGATCCCGCTTGCGTAAGCAACTCCCAAAATGAGGGGGGATGTGATGAGGAGGAGAAGGAGAAGAATAAACTTTGACCTCTTTCTTTTCTCTACGGCCTCTACCCTCTTCTGGTGCTTCTCGTCATGGAATAAGGGTGCGGTTTTCGGTTGCGGGTCATTTTCCATATACTCGATTATACCCCATCGGGGCTTTGCCTCTTGCAATCGTATTGGAAGCCGGTACGATTTCCACGATGTCCCAAACATTTACGATCAGAAGTGAGCGGGTCTTGACCCCAGAAGGGGTTCGGTCCGCCTTCGTGCAGGTGGAGGGGGGGAAGATTCACTCCATCGGCGATTCTCCGGGGGAAGGGACCCTTCTCGATGTCGGAAACGACGTCCTCCTTCCGGGGCTTGTCGACAGCCATGTTCATGTGAACCAGCCGGGGCGAACCGAATGGGAAGGATTTGAGACCGCTACGCGGGCGGCCGCGGCCGGGGGCGTGACAACGCTCATCGATATGCCGCTCAATTCCATTCCTGTGACCGTATCTCCCGAATCTCTCCAGGCGAAGAGCGATTCGGCCCGGGATCACTGCTGGATCGATTATGGATTCTGGGGCGGGGTGGTGCCCGGTCCGGTCGAGCCGCTCGAGTCGATTCTTCGCTTTGGCCTTCCGGGAGCGAAATGTTTTCTTGTCCCTTCCGGGATTGAAGAGTTTGGGTTTGTCGGCGAGAAGGATCTTCGTGTGGCGATGCCGGTCATTGCCAAAGCGGGAGCGGTGCTTCTTGTGCACGCAGAGCTTCCCGGTCCGATCGATGCGGCGCAACCCCAGGGAGATCCCCGAACCTATCGCCATTTTCTGGAGTCCCGTCCGCGCGAAGCGGAAAATGAAGCGATCGAGTTGATGATTTCACTCGCGCAGGAATTCAACTGCCGGGTTCATATTGTTCATCTTTCTTCCTCCGACGCGCTCGGCTCTCTTGCCCGGGCGCGAAAGAACGGGGTTCCGATTACGGTCGAGACCTGTCCGCACTATCTCACCTTTGATGCCGAGTCGATTCCGGACCGGCAGACGCAATACAAGTGTGCCCCCCCCATTCGGGAGAGGGAGAATCGAGACCTTCTTTGGGATGCGCTCGGCGAAGGGGTGATCGACATGGTCGTGTCGGATCACTCCCCTTGTACGCCGGAGTTGAAATTGATGGAAGAGGGCGACTTCGAGAAAGCGTGGGGAGGGATCGCGTCGTTGCAGTTTGGTCTTCCTGCGGTCTGGACCGAAGCGCGGAAGCGAGGATACGGAATTGAGGATGTCCTCCGGTGGATGTCGCTCTCTCCGGCACGGTTGGCAGGCGTGTCCGACCGAAAGGGGTCGATTCGGGTCGGCGCGGATGCCGATCTGGTCGTCTGGGACCCGGAGGCGGACTTCACGGTGGGGGAGGGCCCGATTCATCACCGCCACTCGGTGACTCCGTATAGCGGAAAAGACTTGAAAGGAGAGGTCAAATCGACTTTCCTCCGGGGAGAAAAGATCTATGAGAAGGGTGAATTCTCCCCGACTCCTCTGGGTCGAAATTTAATTCGGTAAAATTATGGAATTTCAAAATCGTGTAGACCTAGCCGCCGAGCGGCTGGGAGGAAAAGTACTCGTCACCAACGACGATTTCTTTGCGCCCAAAGAAAACCTTCTCAAGCCGGGAAGAGGAATCTTCATCGAAGATAAATTTACCGAGCGGGGGAAGTGGATGGACGGGTGGGAGAGCCGGCGCCGACGAGAGCCGGGGCATGACTGGTGCATCATTGCACTCGGGCTGCCCGGCATCATTCACGGGATCGATGTCGATACGAACCATTTTCGAGGGAACTATCCGGAGCACGCCTCGCTCGAAGCGTGTGAAACGAATGGCGATCCCACCGCGGATGGCGTGAACTGGATCGAGATCGTTCCGCAGTCGCCTCTCGAAGGTCATACCCAAAATCTTTTTGAAGTCGAAGATGACCGGCGCTGGACGCATGTGCGGTTTCATATCTATCCCGATGGAGGGGTTGCCCGGTTGCGTGTGTATGGAAAAGTTATCCCCGACAAAACGAAGTGGGGGGAGGGGGTAGTCGACCTTGCCGCTGTGGAGAACGGGGGAGAGGTCGTTACCTGCAACGATATGTTCTTCGGCTCTCGCCATAACCTGGTGATGCCGGGGGATTCGATCAATATGGGAGACGGTTGGGAAACGCGTCGCCGACGGGATCCCGGCAACGACTGGGTGACCGTGAAACTGGGGGCACGAGGTTCTTTGAAAAAGATGGTGGTCGACACGTTGCACTTCAAAGGGAACTATCCGGATCGATTCTCTCTCGAAGGGATCGACCGAGCGGGAGCTTCGGTGGGGGAGTTGTGTGAGAGTTCCTGTCCTTGGGTCCCCCTCCATCCAGAGACGAAGCTTGAAGCGCATAAAAAGCATGAATTCGAACTCAATACTCCTGAGGTGACACACGTTCGTCTCAGTATCTATCCCGACGGGGGAGTCGCGCGCTTGCGATTGTTCGGGGAGGTCTCCAACGAGGATGAGCTTCTCGCGCAGCTTCAAGGGCTCAATGAACTCTCCGAAGAAGAGGCTCATGCTTCTTTCCTTCGTTGTTGCGGTTCGACGAAGTGGGCCGAGCGGATGACGGGTCTTCGACCCTTTCCGACACTCGATGCCATGATGGATATTTCGGACAATCTCTGGAAGCGCCTTTCGGCCGAAGATTGGATGGAAGCGTTTCAGGCGCATCCGAAAATTGGCGACCGGAAATCGGGCGGGGTGTGGGAAAAGGGTGAGCAGTCGGGGGTCGCGTCCGCGACGGATGACCTTCTCAATCAGTTCGAGGAAGGAAATCGAAAGTACGAAGAGAAGTTCAAGCGTGTCTTTCTCATTTGTGCCACGGGGAAAAGCGCCGAAGAGATGTTTGCGGAACTCGAGAAACGTATGCAAAACAGCCGCGAGGATGAGCTGGAGATTGCGCTTGAGGAACAGCGTAAGATTACACGGCTCCGTTTGGAGAAGTTGATAACATCATGAGTCCGATCACGACACATATTCTGGATACGAGTCTCGGGAAGCCGGCCGCTGGAGTCGAGGTGGTTCTGGAGACAGGCAAGGGCGAGACTTGGACCCGAATGGGAAAAGGCGTGACCAATGCGGATGGCCGGGTGGGGGATCTCCTCGCAGACGGAACCACACTTGCGGCAGGAGAGTATCGCCTCCACTTTGCGACCTCCGCTTATTTCGAGGTGCAGGGGAGAGAGAGCTTTTATCCCGGAGTGACGGTCCACTTTGAGGTTCGGGATCCCTCCGAGCACTACCACGTCCCGCTACTCTTGAATCCGTTCGGTTATTCGACCTATCGGGGAAGTTAATCTTTTCCGGCGAGTGCGGTGGCGTATTTCAGGTAGGCGAGTCTCATCATCTGGCCATCGGTCGAGTCTTCTTTGATTCGAGAAGCACCCTGAGCGACAACCCGGGCTCTTCGTGGGTCTTGTCGGGAGCCATAAAAAAGCCTCCCGCGGAAAGGTTCCACGGGAGGCAATATTTTGAGAAGGGGGGGCGGCTACTTTTTTCGATACGATTTCGAAACGGGTCGAGCCCAGCCAAGCAGGTCGAATCCTCCGAATACGCTCTTCATGGAAGCCCGGCTCAACCGCTTGCTGTTGATGTTTCTATTTTGTGTATTCGTTTTCTTCATCCTTTATCTCCCTTACTTGTTTTCTGTTTAGGAAAGTAAGACGAGCATCAAGCCGTTTTGTTTCAGAGAAAAGGTTT
This sequence comes from uncultured Planctomycetales bacterium, assembly GCA_964424925.1. GTDB lineage: Bacteria > Planctomycetota > MHYJ01 > MHYJ01 > JACPRB01 > CAYRLD01. The sequence goes on along the minus strand of CAYRLD010000159.1, from coordinate 240 downwards.
GATTTCCTTTTCCCCTACATTTGCACCGGCGTTTATCCACGGATGTCCGCTATTCGGACAACAGTGGAAAGATAAGAAAGGCGAGCAACAGAAGAATTCCGATAACCACCTTAATGACCCTTCTTAGATACAACTTAAAAAAGGCCTTCTCTTCGTGGGGATTGTCTTTGTGGCGTCGCGGTAGGAAGGCCTTGCCCACAACCATGATGAAAATGACAACGATGAACACTGCGAACTTCG
>CAYRLD010000158.1:0-6294 GCA_964424925.1 uncultured Planctomycetales bacterium | reverse complement strand
TCGACTTGGACCAGACTTTGAAAGAGGCGGCATAGAAGGAAACCGCGTTCTTCGCACTTCCCCCATTCACTTCCGATACAGCGTGGAAACGGAAAGCCTCGTACTCTTTCTTGAAAAGTCGTGCTTTGAAACGAATATTCCCATCAACGCCCGATCGATTTGTCTTCTGCTCCAACCGGGTGGAAATAACCGTCTTTGATCCGAGAGTACTCGACCCTTTTGAATAGGTTCGTTTCCTCTCAACAACCGTTGGCTCCGATTGTGCCTGGACAACACCTGCCGTTGCAAAGATGCATAAAATTGCAATCGCTGTCGTGATCTTGCTACCCATGATGTTCGCCTCCAGTTCCACGTTTTCCCAAGACTATCCAATTTCGGGAAGAGACCGGTTTCACTACCTTTCCAGCCCTTCCCGCCACCTACAGAATGAATATGCAAAATGAATGCCAATTTGAATAAATATGCTGAAATGAAGGATTAGATGCATTTTGATGTGTCGGGAGGCCATTTTTAGATGTACGGGAGGGTCTGCATTGGGTGTAGACAGACGGCGACAAAGCTCACTTCTTATTCAAATTTGAAGTCAGAATTCGACAGACGAAGAGAGAATACTCTACAGGTCCGGATATGAGATCAATTTGGATATGACTACTTTCTTAATTTCCTATTACTCCTGCCCCTTGAGCTCCGAGATGGTCTGAAACTGATACCCATTCGCCTTAAGGGCGGGGATAATCAGATCGAGCGTCTCGGAGGTAATTTTTCCATTACCTGCCAAATCGTGAAGAACAATAATCGACCCCGGTTGAACATGCGTCAGAATGTATTGCGAATGAAACGAAGAGTCTTTGACCCAGGGATCGTACGGGAAGATATCCCCAAGAATGGTCTCATACCCAAGTTCCTCTGCTGAAGTAAGGATCCCGGGGGTACAGTAGCCGGCAGCAGGACGGAACCACTTGACCGGAGCAATGGAAGAGAGAAGGTCATGGGTCTTCTCCATTCCCTCTTTTAGCTTCGCCCCCGGAACTAGGATGCTCGGCGTCCCATCATAGGTATGATTTCCGATCTCATGTCCGGCAAGATGGATGTCCGACACAATCGATTCCTTTCCCGCCACACGACTGCCGACGAGAAAGAAGGTTGCAGAAACATTATGTTTTTCCAGAGCAGAGAGTATTTTCCCCGTGGATGAGGTATTGGGTCCATCATCAAAGGTAAGCGCGACAACTTTTTCATCCGTATCCACATAAGTGGTGATCCGACTATCGAGCCCTCCGATAAGCCGTGCCAGATTCTTCTGAATAGAAAGGAGAGGTTTGCCGGACACTTCCATATAGACGATCTTCCATTCGGGAGAATGAATGGAAACGAGTGTAAGCACCTTCCAATTCTTCCAGACTCGATAAAGCTTCCACCCCTTCCATTTGAGTTTCACTTTTTGGATAACGAGGTTCAGATCTATCTGCAGAGGTTTAAAATGGTATCCGAACTCTGCATCGAGCCCCCAGAAGCCGAGCGTTGAATCCGCCTGCCACCAGCCGTTAGAAATCTTCGCCTTCGCCTGTAGACCAGTTCGATAAAGGAAAAGATCTAATCCAACCGTTACATCACTCCAAAGGGTCGAACCCACCTTTCCTTGGATTCCTGCGCCGGTAATGTTGGCCGAGAGAGAAAGACTCCCGTACACACTCCCCCCTACCCGAGCGCCCCCATTGAGATAAAATCCCCCCAAGAAAAAGGATCGATTCTTCTCGAGGTATACCTGATTGAAGGAAGGCTTCCATGCCCATCCAGAAATTTTCGCTTTCGACCAGACCTTAAACGGCCCTGCATAAAGATAGATTCCGTTTGTTGTGGTGCCACTCTTTACCTCCGAGAGCGCGTGAAAACGGAATACGTTATAGGTCTTCCCGAAAAGCCTCGCCTGAAGTTGAACATTTCCATCCACTCCCGATCGAGCCGCCGTCTGCTCCAATGTAGCGGAGAGGACGGTATTCGCACCCAGTTTGGAAGTTCCATGCTTAAAGACTTTCTTCCCTTCAATCGTCGGGGATCCGGTATCCGCCTCAGCGAACTGAGACGCCAAGAGAAGAAGTAGAATTGCTACACCCATTCCCAGTTTTGTTCCCATGATCGTTCCTATCCAAGAAAGCTTCTGCCTGAATAGACGGGTGGTATGACGCCCCCGGCCTTTCCCGTTCTTGACGAGGTCATTGCAAATGAGATGCCAAACTTGTGAGCATCGATTAATTGGCTCTAGAAGGTGCCTAAGACGAGGTTAATCGAGCTTTTCTATTTAACCAGAGGTGCAAGACAAATGATGAGAATGCAAGACAGTGAAGCAATCCGGCGAAGAATCTGATGCCGACTCTCTACAGTCAACCAAGAAGTCTCTTAGAAAACTCCTCTTCGAGTCGGACGGAAGCCTCCTCCCGATCGTTTCCCATCGCGATCACATCGAACTTTCCGAAATCGCGAAGACATCCCACATTGTAGAGAATGTAGTGACCCGTCCCTGTCCTGCGATCGAAGAGAGAGTCACCGAGACGTTCGCAAAGTTCCGTAAAGGGCATCCCTTCGAGTGCAGGATCGATATAGTCGCGTGCCCGATAGGAAGACACATTTCCCTTTCCGAAAATTCGATCCATAAGAACCATAGGAATCGAGGTCCCACCCCACCGGCCATTACACTCCACAAATTTAGGGACAGCATCAGAGAGATCCTTCCCGCAGAGAATAAAGTCGAACGAACAACGCCCCACGTATCCCACCTTTTGGAAAACATCCGCGAGTACCAGGCTCATGCGCCCCATTTCATCCTGAAGTTCCTGAGGAAGATTCGAAGGCATACTTCCCTGAAAGACACACTCACGCCCCTCCAGAAGCTGTTCAAAAACACCGTCCACGCGGGGATCGCCCTGCCCCGACGGAGGAATCCAGAGTTGGGTGGAAGGAGAGTGAAGAACATCCTCTCTCCATTCGGATAGAAGGATCTCCATTTTTCCGTTCCAACCGTGAGCCTTTTCAAACGCAAGGATCTTTTCTTCCGCTCCCGATGCGAGATCCTTCGAATCGAACACTTCGTTGCCCATCGCAGAGGCATAGTTGGCGATCTTTAGAACGAGAGTCGATGAATCCTTTGCAAATTCCCGTGCGGCACCCGCCAACTCTTTGTGATCGGTCGAGGTAACGGTTCGACAGACCGCACCCTCTCCGAGAAGGATCTCGATCACCGAAGTGAGAATCCCTTTGTGATTTGCCGCATATCCGGCCGGAGGAATGGGCGATATCACCCGTATATCCGCTTCTGTTTGATCTTGAAGAACGCGCGCGAATTTCCATACGGAATCTGAACCCATGTAGGGCTGGAGGACCAACCTCCCCGCCTCTTCCGCCTTCTCCTTGATTCGGGCCATCACGCTCGGATCCTCGAGACAGGTTTCCGCTACGCAGAGAGGGTGTGCACCCGGAACATCGGCATGAAGAAACTCGGGAGAACCGAGGCCCAGGTTTTTCTGGTTATACTCCTCGTATCCTGCAACCGGTTTCTGGGTCGCCACAAAGAGATCCCCATCCCCTGCCCTGGTGCGGGAACGAAGTTGGTACCACTCCACCCCCTTCACCTTGTCGAGGAAGGGAATCCCGCTGAAATCTTCCAAAAAGAGCGAAGGAGAATCCCCAACGACACCCTCAAAGAGAAGGTCTTGCCACGGCTCGAAATCCCCCACCCTTTGAAGAATCTCTACCGCTCGACTTCTTTTTATCGAATCCACGCCGGTATCATACAAAGGAAATCAGAAAAAGGGGTTTGATTCTCACCCTGAAGTGGGTACATTTTTCTCCTCGAATAGGAGGAGGTAAATTCGATGACCACAATGTTGCAACATTTTGTAAACGGAACCGAAACCGCCAGCGCCAATGGTCGGCATGGCGATATTTATAACCCTGCTACGGGAGAGGTTCAGAAGAAGGTCGCATTCGCGAGCAAAGGAGATGTCGAAAACGCCATCGCAGCCGCTCAAGAAGCGTTCCCTGCCTGGGCGGCGACCCCACCCGCGCTTCGCGCGAAGATCCTCTTTAAGTACAAACATCTTCTCGATGAGAACGCCGACAAGATCGCCGAACTGCTCACGTCCGAACACGGCAAGGTGCTCAACGATGCCAGAGGCGAAGTCGTCCGCGGTATCGAAGTGGTGGAGTTCGCTTGTGGGATTCCCCACTTGCTCAAGGGAGAGTACACCGAGAATGTCGCGCGCGATGTCGATAGTTGGTCGATGCGCCAACCGCTCGGTGTCGTTGCCGGGATCACTCCCTTCAACTTCCCTGCAATGGTGCCGCTCTGGATGTATCCGATCGCGATCGCATGCGGAAATACCTTCGTCCTGAAGCCTTCTGAGAAAGATCCGGGGGCGCCTCTCTTCTGCGCGAATCTCCTCAAAGAAGCGGGCCTTCCAGACGGCGTGCTTAATATTGTCAATGGAGACAAAGAAGCGGTCGATACGCTTCTCACGGACTCGCGCATCCAGGCGGTCAGCTTTGTCGGCTCAACCGCGATTGGCGAATACATATACAAGACCGGAACGGCTCACGGAAAAAGGGTACAGGCGCTCTGTGGAGCCAAAAACCATATGGTCGTCATGCCGGATGCGGATATTGATCAAGCGGTAGACGCTCTGATGGGATCCGCCTTTGGATCTGCAGGCGAGCGATGCATGGCGATCCCGGTCGCCCTGCTCGTTGGAGATGTGGCCGACCCGGTCATGGACAAATTGAAGGCACGTGTGGATGAGATGAAGGTCGGACCGGGCACCAATCCAGAATCAGAGATGGGACCGCTTGTCACGCCACAACACCACGCTAAGGTACGCAGCTATATCGATCTGGGCGTGGAAGAAGGGGCCACCCTCGCTGTCGACGGCCGAACCCTCAAAGTCGAAGGGCACGAGAACGGCTGCTTCCTTGGAGGCACCGTCTTCGACAATGTCACCCCAGAAATGCGCATCTATAAAGAGGAGATCTTCGGACCGGTCCTCTCGGTCGTGCGTGTTCCGGACTTTGAAACCGCGATCAAACTCGTCAATGATCACGAATACGGAAACGGGACCGGAATTTTCACCCGAGATGGGGATGCCGCCCGCACTTACGCCTCGCGCGTCCAGGTCGGGATGGTCGGGATCAATGTTCCGATCCCGGTACCGATGGCGTATCACAGCTTTGGTGGATGGAAGAGGTCGCTCTTCGGCGACCATCACATGCACGGCCCGGAAGGGGTTCGTTTCTTCACACGGCAGAAGACGATCACCTCCCGCTGGCCCACCGGCATCAGAGCCGGCGCACAATACAACTTCCCCACCGTTAAATAAGTCACCAGAATCGGCGTCCGGAGAGCTCTTCGGGCGCCGATTTTCTTTCTATCCATCCGTCGATCCACACGGAAAATATTTTTTTTCTCCGTAGAAACCCTCCGGAATCGCAGAAAGCTCTCTATCAAACTTGTGAGCAACAATCAGACATACCGAACTTCACCAGATTTATTTCATATCTCTGCTAAAGGAACCTACATGATGAATCGCATTCTTTTCATCGCGTTTGCAACTCTCTCCATGATGGCGGTAGGTTGTGGTAATGGGAATAAACCCGTAAATACGGACGCAGTACACCACGCACCTCAAGCCGACTATTATGTGGCGGTAACCGGTAATGATGAGAATGACGGCATTTCAGAAAATTCCGCCTTCGCGACGCTTCAGGAAGCGATTCTCAATGCGGAAGAAGGGAACATCATTGAGGTTCTTCCCGGAACTTACACCGGCGAAGGGAACACCGAGGTGGAACTCCTCGGCAAAAAGATCACTCTCCTATCCCAGGGAGGCCCTGAAGCAACCACGATCGATTGTGAAGGACTTGGCCGCGCTTTTCATATCCATGAAGGCGAGACACCCGAAACGGTTCTCGATGGCTTCACAATCCTAAACGGGGTCGCTCCCATGGGCACCTACGGAATTAACGATTACGAAATGAGTTACGGCGGTGGGATCTTTGTGGATGGGGCGAATCCCACCCTCCGCAACCTCACAATCAGAGATTGCGAGGCCGGTCTGGGGGGAGGATTGACCCTTCGCTATTCGAATACCCACGTATCGGATGTACGCATCGAGACCAACAGTGCAACCTACTTTGGAGGGGGAGGAGTCGCTTTTTTTTAAAGCAACACCCACATCGAACGAGTGACCATCACGAACAACAATGCGCAACAATTGCATGAACCACTGAAATACTATACATAGTTTC
>CAYRLD010000157.1:0-6318 GCA_964424925.1 uncultured Planctomycetales bacterium | reverse complement strand
AGATGCCGCTCGAAGATGATTACAAAGATATGATCCGAAGTGATGTGGCCGATATGAAAAACACCGGGGGGCGGTATGGTGGTTCGATCACCGCTGCGCTTCTTCTTCGCGAATTTGTGGCGAAGGGGATTTCCTGGGCTCATATCGACATTGCGGGGCCGGCCTTGAGAGAGAGTCCTAACGGATATCGATCGGCTGGAGGAACCGGCTTTATTGTCCGGACAATGTTACGGTATCTTCAGAGTCGGTAGGTCCTTCTACGGGGGAAGCCTCTACAACTTTCTTGAAGAGGTCCAGGTAGCGGGGAACCATCGTCTGAAGGGAGAATTCTTCTTCTACAGAGGTTCGGGCGGCGGTCCCGATCGTTTGTCGAAGAGCGGCGCTTTCGAGAAGATGGGTCAATTTTTCTTCCCATTCCGTAAGCGTTCCCGCCAGGAACCCGGTCTCTCCATCTCGAAGATAGAGGCGGTTTGCTTCTATGTTTGAGGCGACGATGGGAAGTCCGGTTGCCGCATAGGCGAGAATTTTTGTGCTGATTTTTCCCCGTGTCCATGGATCTTCAACCAGAGGAGCGATCGCTATATCGAAAGATTGAAGGTCTTCGATCTCTTCCTCTAGGCGGAAGGGTTTATGTTCGATGGGGAGTCCTTCTAGCGAAAGCGCTTTTTCAGAAACGATTTTTAATCGTAAGCCTTCGAATCGGCGGCAAAGTCTTGCTATGGGGCGGCGGAGCACATGAAGGCTATTCAAATTTGTTGCGGTACCCATCCACCCAATCGTTAAGGCCTCTTCTGAATTTGCAGGGGGACGAACCTTGTAGCGAGTAGGGTCGATGACGCTTGGAAGAACATGGGTCCTGTCCCGGTCGTTTGATTCTCGGAAAGCGACTTCTTTCAGATAATCGTTGGTCGTGATGATCGCATCACTTTCCATAAGCATCCGGCGGAATCGACGTTCTTTTGTCTGAGAACTTCGAACCGATCCATCCTCTCCCCGTTTTAAGGTGAGCGTGTCATCAAATTCGAAGATCAGTTTTCGGGCATACTTTCGAAGGCGGTTGAAGACCATTCGGGTAAGAAGTCTTTTCTGGATGACGACGACATCATATTCAGCCGCCATGCTCACATGGGAGAGCCGTCCCAGCATACTGTCCGGCATATCTTCTACGTCACAGGAGATCCCCTCCTTTTCCAGAAAGGGAATCAGTTGCATCACGCGCCAGCGTGCGCTTGGGGAATCTTTTTTTAAGGTTAGAAATAGTATTTTCATCTGTCTCTATCGATTCGAGGATTTCAAATCATCTACGGCCTTTGCGATATTCTGAAGTCCTTTCTCCAAAGTTTCTCGGGGACCTCCTATGGAGATCCTGACAAAATCGTGCATAGAAAAGAAGTCTCCAGGGACGAGTAAGGTCGAATATTTTTCTTTCAGAAGGTTGGAGAGCTTCATGGTATTTATCTCATGGGGCATTTTTAGGAGGGCGACAGTACCGCCTTCTGGTTCAAACCATTCGATCTCTTCTCTTTCTTCCATCCATGCTCTGACAACGGAGAGGTTCTCACGCACAATCGACTTTGTTCTTTCAACTAATCTGGGTCCGTTCTTCAGTGCATGAAGGGTAAGTGTCTGCGTTGGCCAAGCCGTTCCCCCAGAAATGTAATCCCCAATTTCTTTGCACCGGTTGATAATCTTCTCCGGAGCGATAATCCAACCCCCTCTTATTCCACCAAGGCCATAGATTTTGGAGAGGCTTCCAATGGAGATTAGGTTTTGGCCACAATTAACCGCAGCACTGACTTCCGCTTCGAGTGCCCCTTCCAGATAGGATTCACAACAGAGGACATGCCCATTTCCTTCCCGGAGGATCTGACCAATGGTAAGGAGTTTATCGGGATTGGTGCTTGCCCCAGAAGGATTATGAAGGTTGGTCATAATGAGGGCACTCGTCGAGCGGGACACTTTCCGTTCCACTTCTTCTAGGTCGATCTGAAAGCCCCGTTCGAATCGTCTTTCCAGGTTGGTGATTTCAGCTCCAAAATGGAGGGGAACTCGATAAAGGGGTTCATAATTGGGCGTTTCTAAAAGAAGCCTGTCTCCTTGTTCCAGAAGAGCGGCGCAGGTAAGAAAAATCGCCTGTGTGGCTCCGTTGGTGACGAATACATTACCTCGTTCGACCCCGTATTTCTGGGCCAGGAGTTCATATAACTCATCACACCCGTCTTCGTGAGGGCCTCCGAGTTCAATGTGATCTATTCCGGCTCCTAATTCTTCTTTGGAAACGGCCTTAACATTGCTTTTTGCAAGGTCGATCTGGAACCGTCCCATGTAATGTCGGGCCCAAGTCAGATAGTCTATTTTTTTGAATTTCATGGAGGTGGTTTCCCCTCAGGGGGCTTGGAGGGATCGTTCCCAATCCATATCCCCCTTTACCGTATCGATTATATCCGGGGAATGAATGGCCGCAATCAAAAACCTCTGGAGCGGAATTCGGGGGAATGATAGAGTGCGCCGAACATTTTCAAGAGGGAGCCATGAGCATGAAAATATCCTCCATTTTTGGGCGCGAAGTCCTCGATTCCCGGGGATTTCCCACCGTAGAAGCGGAAGTCACAACCGAGTCTGGCGCTTTTGGGCGTGCGATTGTCCCATCCGGAGCCTCTACGGGGCAACGCGAAGCGATCGAACTTCGGGATGGAGATATGCAACGGTTTATGGGGAAAGGGGTCTCCAAAGCGGTTCAGAATGTGAATGACGTGATTGGTCCCCGCCTTATCGGAATGGATGTCACCCAGCAGAAATTTCTCGATGACGTGATGGTGGAGATGGACGGCACCGAGAATAAAGAGGCTCTTGGCGCAAATGCCATTCTTTCCGTTTCGATCGCGGTGGCTCGGGCTTCGGCTGCAGGACAAAAAAAATCACTTCATGATTCGCTTTCGTTCGGGAAAGGTGATCTTCTTCCTACTCCATTCATGAACATTGTTAATGGCGGGGCACATGCAGATAACACCCTCGACTTTCAGGAATTCATGATTGTTCCTCATGGGTATCCCACTTTTCGTGCGGCGATTCGGGCCGGCGTTGAAGTCTTTCATACGTTGAAATCGATCCTAAAAAAGAAAGGGTATTCAACGAATGTGGGGGACGAAGGCGGGTTTGCTCCAAACTTTAAGACGGTTCGAGAAACGTTGGATACCATTCTACTTGCGATCGACCGCGCCGGTCATACGGAAGGGATTTCTCTCGCCCTCGATGTTGCGGCAAGTGAATTTTATAAAGAGGGCTCCTATGTCTTTAAAAAGTCTGGTGGCGAAGTAAAAACTTCCGGAGAGATGATCTCCCTCTTTGATGACCTGTGCGAGAAATACCCCCTTATTTCGATTGAAGATGGATTGGATGAGAATGATTGGGTGGGATGGGCGGAGATGACTTCTCGTATCTCTGAGCGAGTCCAGCTTGTTGGCGATGATCTCTTCGTGACAAATTCTTCGATCCTCCGAAAGGGGATTCAGGAAAAGGTGGCGAATGCGATTCTGATAAAAGTGAATCAGATCGGAACTCTTTCGGAAACAATCGAGGCTGTGCAAATGGCTCAAGGTGCCGGGTATGGTGCGATGATTTCTCATCGTTCTGGCGAAACCGAAGATACGACCATTGCCGATTTAGCGGTCGCCCTAAATGCGGGGCAGATTAAAACTGGGTCTGCTAGCCGGACGGATCGAATTGCAAAATACAATCAACTCTTACGGATCGAAGAGGAGCTGGGAGACCGGGCTCGTTTTGCCAGGTGGAAGAGTTAATTCTGATGGAACTTTAAACGATCCTTTTGCACCCGAACTTCAACAATATCACCCTCTTTGATCCTTCCATCAATAAGAAGGTCAGAAAGGGGGCTTTCTACTTCGCGCTCTACGGTTCTTCGTAATTCCCGGGCTCCAAATTCAGGTTTGTAACCCCGCTCAGCAAGGAATCTGGGAACATGCTGCGTGAAGTGTACCGTAAAGGGAATTGTGGCCGCATGCTTGGTTACCTCTCCCAAGAAGATCCGGATGATTTTCTCACATTCCAACACCCCGATTTCATTAAAGAGAATGATCTCTCCTATGCGGTTCAGGAATTCAGGTCTGAATCGATCGTGAAGGGACGACAGGGTTTCATCGAGGATGACATCTCGGGTCATCGAACGACGCGTCTGATTATCAAATCCGATTCGATTCCGTAATTTCTCCACTTCGCTCGTTCCGACGTTGGAGGTGAGAATGATGACCGCATCATTGAAGGGAATTCGTTGGCCTTTATTATCCGTAACAAAACCTTCATCCATCATCTGAAGAAGGAGGTCATGTACTTTCGTATCCGATTTTTCAACTTCATCAAAAAGAACGACCGTTTCTCCCTTGAGTCGTGCCGCCTCTGCCAATAAACCCCCTTGATCATGCCCGACATACCCGGGAGGGGATCCAATCAATTTCGCGTATTCATGTGGGAGGGCGAATTCCGAACAATCGACCCGAATCATCCGGTTCAGATCTTGAAACATATAAGTAGAGAGCGCCTTCGCAAGCTCCGTTTTTCCAACCCCGGTTTGTCCCACGAAGAGGAATGTTGCGACAGGACGCTTTGGGTCTCGCATTCCGGTCATGCTTTTTTTGATCGCATGCGTAACATGAGCCACAGCCTCGGATTGGCCGATGACATGCTCATTGAGATCGCTTTCCATGTTCTGGAATCGTTCCAAGCCTTGAAGGGTTTGGGGCTCTCCTTTGGGCCCTTCTAAAAGGTGAATCTCTCCTCCTGTTGATTCTGGTGCCGGAATGGTTACCTTGTTTATGTCGAGACTTGGATTCACTTCAATGCAAAGTTTGTAGAGAGTCTCCTCAACCGCGAAGGGGTCAATCGATGGGTCGTCTCTTGGAATCTTTGGAAGGATCTGATCGTTGTAATGCAACAGACTTGCATTGAGGATCAATCCATAGTAACTCCTCTTATCGCTGATGTGTGCTTGGGTGAGGAGTTTTGAGACTTCCTCCTCGGTGAAGACTCGAATCTTAATGAACGAGTCCATGGGTGGAAAATACTTCAGGACAACGCCGCTCTCCATGCGAAACATAAAACCTCCGTTCCCTCTCTCCTCTATTACTATCGTCGAAATACGACCGACGACCCATAAATAATTATACGACGAAAAGGGTGCGAAGGGCAGGGGAATTTTACAGGAGATTAAGGCGTGAGAATCAGCTTACCGAAAACTTTACGAGATTCGATCTGCTTGTGCGCCTCGGCCACTTCACTCATCGGGAACGTTCCGTGTATGATGGGGCGGACTTTACCGGTGAAAAGTAGTCGAAGGGCATCTTGAAGCTCTTTATTGTTTCCCATCGTGCATCCTATGATTTCCAGTTGACGGAAGAAAATATGCCGGAGGTTTTCCGCCGGATCAAACCCGCTTGTCGCTCCACAGGTGACAATTCTTCCTCCCTTTCGAGCCACTTTCAATGAACGAGCCCATGTATCTTTGCCGGTATAGTCGACAACGAGATCAACGCCTCTTTTTCCCGTTATTTCTTTTACCTTCCGAACGACATCCTCTTTTTCATGGTTGAAGACATGGTCGGCTCCAAGTTCCTTTAGGCGAGCGCATTTCTCATCTGAGGATGCGGTTGCGAAGACGCGTGCGCCGGCTACTTTGGCCATTTGAATGCAAATCGTTCCCACCCCGGCTCCCGCGCTCCAGATAAGGACATCTTCAGAGGGTTGAAGGCGGCCCCGGGTCATGAGCATTCGCCATGAGGTGACAAAGACAAGGGGTGCGGCGGCGGCTTCTTCGAAGGAAATCTCATCCGGGATTGGGATGAGCGCATGGCGAGGAACCGCTAGGTATTGTGCGTCTGTTCCATTTTTGTGTTCCCCCCAGATCGCATACTGCCTGCACATCGGCATATTTCCAACGGTACAAAATTCACAGGTTCCGCAGGAAGTGGCCGGGTTGAGAAGAACTCGTTTTCCCTCGGCTATTCCTGCCGCATCGCATCCCAAGATGCGGGGAAGTTTCACCCCCGGGAGTCCTTTTCGGATCCAGATATCGAGATGGTTTATCGAGGCCGCTTTTACTTCGAGAAGGACTTCATCTTGTGCGGGAACCGGATCCGGAATCTCTTCCCATGTAAGAACTTCAGGTCCACCAAATTCATGTATTTGAATTGCTTTCATCGGGGGGAATTCTATCAATCTGTGATTCGTCTGGCAAAAAGAAAGGCGGCCAGGAATCTTCATTCCCGGCCACCTTTTTGAATCAGGATCTAGTTACGTCTTAGATAC
>CAYRLD010000156.1:0-6325 GCA_964424925.1 uncultured Planctomycetales bacterium | reverse complement strand
CTTTCCGTTTCGGGGCGACCGGGAAGAAATCCAAGGCCCAGGTCCGTAATTTTTACGTAATGGAGAAGAGCTTTTCCTTTGTCAGAGACGCTGATCTTTTTCTTCTCGACCAGGATGTTTTCGGGCTTTATGTCTTTGTGAACGATATTTTCTGTATGGGCGTACGCGAGAGCTTCCAGAACTTGAACTGCAATGTCGATTGCGTAAGGGGGGGGGAGAATCCCGTCTTCGAGCATCAACTGCCGAAGGTTTTTCCCTTCCACAAATTCCATGATGAAATAGGGCGGATCGTGTTGGGTGTTTAATCCGATTGTTTTGACAATACGCGGATGATCAAGTTGATCCTGGAATACAGCCTCTTTTTTGAGGAGGTCCATGCTTTCTGGGTTTGTAGGGATCTTAATCGCGACGAATTTCCCGGGGATCTGAACATGTTCCGCTTTCCAGACTTCCCCGAATCCTCCTTCTCCGAGCCGTTGGAGAAGGATATACTCCGAAACACGATCCCCTTTATCGACCTTGCGATACGCCATAATTCACCGAATGTCGGCTTTCTACCTGCACGACCCTTTCTTCAAATGGGCGCAGAAATCGGCCTCACGCGTTGACAGGTCCGATTCGAGCCCTACACTTATAAGACGTAATTCAGGATAGGTCACAGGTAAAAAAATGAAAAAGAAAGTTACATCATCCCGCCCCAAAAGTACTCGTTATTTTCAACGGGCTCGAAAGCATATCCCCGGAGGTGTGAACAGTCCTGTTCGTGCCTTTCAGGCTGTTGGAGGCGATCCCGTTTTCATCCAGTCGGCTAATGGGGTCATTTTAAAGGATATCGATGGGAATCGCTATATCGATTATTGTGCCTCTTGGGGGCCGATGATTCTTGGGCATGCCCCTAAAGTGGTTCGGGATGCGGTCCGCAACGCAGCCGGGAAGGGGACCAGTTTTGGGACTCCGCATGCGGGTGAGGTGGAATTGGCCGAAGAGCTTTGCAAGGCGATCCCTTCGCTCGATCAAGTGAGACTCGTTTCGAGTGGTACCGAAGCGTGTATGAGCGCCATTCGTTTGGCGCGCGGGGCGACCCAACGGGATGGTGTAGTGAAGTTTGATGGGGCCTACCATGGCCATGCCGATGGACTTCTGGTTCGTGCTGGATCGGGGGCGGCTACCCTCGGAATTCCGACCAGTCCAGGAGTTCCACGAGCGAGTGCCGCGCATACGGCAGTACTTCCTTACAATGATGAGAAGGCTTTTTCCCGATTCATGAAAAAACAGGGACGAAAGATCGCTTGTGTAATTGTCGAACCGGTAGCCGGAAACATGGGCGTGGTTCCCCCGCAGCCTGGATTTCTTCAAGCACTTCGGAAGGAGACCTCTCGATATGGGGCTCTTCTTATTTTTGATGAGGTGATCACCGGGTTTCGAGTGGCGCGTGGTGGGGCCCAATCTCTTTTTCGGATTCGTCCTGACTTGACCGTCTTGGGAAAAGTCATTGGAGGCGGTTTGCCGGTGGGGGCGTATGGAGGGCGAAGATCGATTATGAAACAGATCGCTCCCGAAGGTCCCGTGTACCAAGCGGGAACGCTTTCCGGGAACCCTCTTGCGGTAGCGGCCGGATTGGCGCAGTTGCGGTCTCTTCCTTCGGAGACGTACCAATATTTGGAGAAACGTTCTTTTGAATTGGAAACCGGGCTTTATCGTGCCGCGAAAAAGCATGGGGTTCCTCTTGTGATCAATCGAGTTGGATCGATGATGACGCCCTTTTTTCAGGAGGGACCTGTTTCCGACTGGAGTACGGTGGCTCGAAGTGACACCGCAAAGTATGCAAGATTCTTCCGGGGAATGCTCGAGCGAGGAATCTATCTCGCTCCTTCTCCTTTTGAGACCCTCTTTGTTTCCCGCGCCCACACAAGGGCGCATATCGTACGTACATTACGAGCGGCGGAAGAGGTCTTTCGTGAAATGTAAAATTTCTGATATTCGCCCTTCTGATTGGGTTGTCGTGGTCTATTCCTTGATCGTGGCCGTGTTGATTTTGGTCGCGCGGGAGCGTGTTCCGAATTGGGGTCTGTTTTTTCTTGGACATCTCGCTTGTATTGGGATGGTCTTTCTTCTGGCGGCGTGGGAGCCGCGTACGACACAGAAGTGGGTGCGGTATCTGCGCGATTTCGATGCCCTGTTTTATATCATTGGGCTCTTCATGATGACCACGGTCCTGGTTCACCGTGTTCATCCGATCGATTATGACCCGCAACTAATCTCGATCGATCGGTCGATTGGCGGGATTGCCATCCTCAAGTGGATGGAGTCGATCAGCCATCCTGTTCTGACCGATATTTCAAAAGTGACCTGGATTCTCTACTACCCCCTTCCTCTTCTTGTCGGAATTCCGCTCTATCGTCGCCGAGACAGAAGCCTGTTTTATGAATTGAAACTTCTTTACGTTCTGACCTGGTTGGTCTCCTATCTCGGATATTTTGCCCTCCCCGCCGAAGGTCCGGGCTATCACCAGGAAGCGATCGGGGTTGCGCAGCCAAAATGGGAGGAGACCGTTGTCTCCTCTTCTATTAAAGAGGGCATCGATGTGATGGAGGGGGAGGCGCGAGATACCTTTCCGAGTGGGCATGTGATGATTGCTGCGATGACCATTATGGCTTGTTTCCGGTATCGCCTCCGGAAAGTGGCATGGATCGCCGTTCCTTTCTCTCTTGCCGTGATGTGGTCGACTCTCTATTTGCGTTATCACTATCTCATTGATGGCCTTGTCGGGATCGGTCTCGTACTCCTGATCACCTGGTTGGGAGGGCTCTGGTTCCGGCGCAGTCGAGAGCCGGTAGGGGTTGTAGTCCCTGAACCGACCCGATAGAATCCGAAGCCTTCTATGACCAAAAAACTCTATCTTGAAACGTTTGGCTGCCAAATGAACGTTCTAGACAGCGACCTGATCGCGTCTCGAATGGTCGGTGCCGGTTATGTTCTGGAAGAGGACCGTGACAAGGCGGATGTGGTCCTCTTCAATACCTGCAGCGTGCGGGATCAGGCGGAGAACCGGGCCCTTTCCCACGCGGGCAATATGGTGCATCTAAAGCGCCGGCGACCCGATGTGGTTGTGGGAATCGTTGGCTGCATGGCTCAAAATAAACAGAAAGAGATCTTCGACCAACTTCCTCATGTTCAATTGGTGGTAGGCCCCCGGAAGATGGGTGCGATTCCCCGGCTCGTCAGTGAAATTCAGGCGAGCGGTCAGCGTCGGATGGCGATTGAAGAGACGGATGAAGAGTTTATCGATGGGTCGGAAGCGGTCCAGACGCGATCGACTCAATTCCAATCTTATATTAAGGCGATGGAGGGGTGTGACCTGAGTTGCACCTATTGCATCGTGCCGACGACACGCGGGAAGGAAGTGAGCCGCTCTCCCGAGGTGATTGTGGATGAAGTTCGTCGTTTGGCGGATCAGGGGACGGTTGAAATTACGCTCTTGGGGCAGACGGTCAACTCTTACGGAAAAGGGCGCAAGCCGTATGTCGATCTCGGCGGGCTTCTTCGTAGGGTGCATGAAGTGGATGGAATTCGTCGCATTCGCTTTATTACCTCGCATCCGTCCTTTGTTCGTCCCAGTCTTGTAGAGGCGATGCGGGATCTTCCAAAAGTTTGTAAATATTTACATATTCCAGCTCAGTCCGGATCGAATCGAATTCTCAAGGCGATGCGTCGCGGCTATACGCAGGAAAAGTATCGGGGCATCGTGGATACTTTGCGGGAGAATGTTCCGGGTATCGAAATTGCCAGCGACTGGATTGTCGGGTTCCCCGGAGAGACCGAAGAAGATTTTGCTGCGACCGTTGATCTTATGAGCGAGGTTCGGTTCCAGAATTCGTATGTGTTTCGCTATTCTCCCCGCCCGGGAACCGTTGCGATTCCGATGGGGGATGATGTTTCGGAAGAGGAGAAAAAGAGAAGGAATCAGATTCTTCTCGACCTTCAGGGGGAGATCGCCTCGGAAAAGAATCAAGCTCGGATCGGTACGGTAGAGGAAATCCTCGTAGAAGGTCCGAGCAAGCGGAATCCTCTTCGACAGACTGGGCGGACGGATACACATCAAGCTGTTCATTTCGAAGCCGAACGGGATCTTCGTGGAAAATTTGTCAAAGTGAAGATTGTTGATTCGACCGCACTCTCCTTTCGAGGCGAGTTGGTGTGACAAAGGCGAAAGACCTTCCTTTCCTGCAACGTGCCTTAGACGTAGCGAGGCGCGGAGCGGGTCTCGTGGAACCTAATCCGATGGTGGGTGCGGTTGTGGTTCGAGGGGGGAAGGTTGTCGGGGAAGGATGGCACCGCCGGTTTGGCGGACCTCATGCGGAGGTTATGGCTCTCCGAAAGGCGGGGTCTCAGGCGCGAGGCGCAACTCTTTATGTCAACCTAGAGCCCTGTTCTCCTCACCCAAAAAAAACACCTCCCTGTACCGAGTTGATTCTGAAATCGGGTGTGACGAGAGTTGTGGCTGCCTGCGCGGACCCGAATCCTCTGGTCCATGGGCGGGGATTCTCACTTCTGAGGAAGGGGGGGGTGAAGGTCTCGACCGGACTATTGGCCAAAGAAGCGCGTGAGCTAAACCGAGCCTTTTTCAAATGGAATAAAACGGGGTTTCCCTACATTCTTTCCAAGTGGGCGATGACCTTAGATGGAAAGATTGCCACGCATACCGGTGATTCGAAATGGATTTCGAGTCCGGCCTCCCGGAAATGGCTTCATCAACTGCGGGATGAATATCCGGCGATTCTCGTTGGTGCGAATACAGCGTTACGGGATGATCCGACTCTTCGTGGGAAAAAGCTTCGACCTGTTCGGATTATCTTGGACACTTACGCACGGGTACCGATTGATGCGAAGGTTGTCAAAACAGCGGAAGAACAGCGCACCATTTTGGCCGTTTCGGCGAGTGCTCCGGAAGAAAAACTCCGACTTTTACGGCGTGCCGGAGTCGAAGTAATTCAGTTAGAAGTGCTCGATCTGCGGATCCTTTTTGAAGAACTCGCCCGATCGGGAATTACCAAGATATTGGTCGAAGGGGGCGGGGAAGTTCACGCCAGTATTTTCGAAGCGGGACTTTCTGATGAGGTCTGTGTATTTGTTGCTCCGAAGATTACCGGAGGGGCGGATGCGCGATCTCCAGTGGAAGGGGTAGGGGTGGGGAAGATTCTCGACTCTATTCATCTTTCCGATGTCACGGTGGAGCGGATTGAGGATGATATGGTGATCCGAGGGAAGACCGGTTTAAAGGGGGGGAAAGCGGGGGTTGCCCCTCGATGAAGGTTCGAGCGATCTTTTTAGACGCCGGGCACACCCTGGTTCATCCCTATCCTTCTGTGAATGCGGTTTATGCGGCCGAAACCTCTCGTATGGGAGTCTCGATTCCAGAAGAAGATTTTGCTGCCGTGTTCCCGGAAGTATTCCGTTCCTTTGTTCGGGAGTATTCCGCGCAACTTCAATCGAGTGACGAACAGGATTACCAGATGTGGCGCGAGATCACTCATCGTGTTTATGAGAAGCTTCCTCTCGATTCGATCTCTTTCGATACGTGGTTCGATGCCTTATATCATCGATTCGGGGAGTCCGAAGTGTGGCGATGTTATGAGGATGTGTTTCCGGTTCTCGAAGACCTTCGACAGAAAGGGTTTCGTCTCGCGATTGTTTCGAATTGGGATACTCGGTTGCGGAAGATCGCGGGAGGCCTCGGATTGGTCGAAAAGGTGGATGAGATTTTTATCTCTGCCGAAGTGGGTCGCCGTAAGCCAGATCCATATATTTTCGAGCAGGCTCTCGAGAAGGTCGGGGTGCATCCAGAAGAGGCGATCCATGTCGGTGATTTGCTGGAAGAAGATGTGGTCGGGGCCCAACGGGCCGGAATCGGAGCGTTACTGATGGCTCGGGGAAAAGGGGTGGTCCCGGAATGCGATGTTCCTGTTATTCATTCCCTCGGAGAGATTTTTAGTCATCTCCAAACCACGTCCTAACCTTTTTCCAGAAGGGGCGTGGTCGAGCTCCGGTGGGTTCTTCCGAAAGAGGTTTTCCTTCCTGAAAGCGAAGAAGATCATCTGCTAACGATCGCGCACTCGCATAGCGACGTTTTTTATCTCTCTGCATGGCCTTTTCAATGATTCGTATGACATCTTCATGGAGGGTAGGGGCAATTTGTCGAAGAGATTTGGGTCCTGTGGACGGGAGTTCCGCAAGGACTTCATCGGGACTCTTTCCGGCATAGGGACAGGTGCCGCTTACCAATTCATAGAAGACCGCTCCGAGAGCATAGATGTCACTCATATGA
>CAYRLD010000155.1:0-6330 GCA_964424925.1 uncultured Planctomycetales bacterium | reverse complement strand
GGCGGTCCCGGAGACTCCCGGCGTACATCTTCACTTCCGCAGGCCAGACCCACCCGACCTCGAGGGCCTCCGCATCGCTCGCGAGTACTACGAGGCAGCGCTCCACAGTCTGGGCATCGACCCCGCGGCGGGCGCTCCGGACGACAGCGCACGGCGCGTCTGCGCGGCCTACTGGAAGACCCCTACGGTCTCTTGGGACGGCAAGGTGGTGATGTGTTCGGTCGACACCCAGCAGACCATGAAGGCCGGGGATGTCGCCCAGGATTCGCTGACTGAGTTGTGGTGGAAGGGCCAGCGCATGCACCAGGTGCGTGCTCAGGTAGGCCGAGAGGACTTTGTCGGTCTTACCCTTTGTCGCGGCTGCAACGACCCGTATAGTCCCAACTCCCCCTGCATCAAGAACGAAGAACTCGAACTTTGGTACAAGAACGTATGACTCGTGTAGGTCTTCTCCTCTTTCTCTTAAAGGGGGGATGGTGAGGGTGACCACCTTTAGCCGGAAGAGGAGGTCTTGTCGAAAGGATCCCTCTGCTGCCATTTTCTCAAGGTCCCGGTTGGTTGCCGCCACGAGCCGGACATCAATCTGGATGGGGGTGACATCTCCTACGCGGGTAATCATCTTCTGTTCGAGCGCCCGGAGGAGTTTGACCTGCATCGCCGAGGAGAGTTCGCCGATTTCATCGAGAAAGATTGTTCCCCCTTGGGCGAGTTCGAATTTCCCCGGTTTGTCTCCGGAGGCGTCCGTAAAGGCTCCTTTGCGATAACCAAAAAGTTCACTTTCGAGGAGGGTTTCCGGAATTGCAGCGCAGTCGATGATCACCATGGGATGGGAACTTCTTGGAGAAAGGTCGTGCAAAACATGGGCGATCGCTTCTTTTCCGGTCCCACTTTCCCCATGCAAGAGGACGGTGGCATCGGTGGGAGCCACTTTGCGTATGTTCTCATACACCTGATTCATTGCGGTGCAGTTCCCGATCAGATGCCGGCGGTTTTCCAGTGCTGAACGAAGAAGCGCATTCTCTTGCTCCAGGGATTTCCTCTTCTTTTCTTCGAGGATCCGTTCCTCATCTGCGGCACTCATGTTTTCCACCATGAGGGACAGGTAGTTTGCGACCCCTTCAAAGATGGTCAGATCGGTTTCAGAAAATTCCCGCGTTTTTGCATGGCTATCGACGTAGAGCACCCCGTGAATCTTTTCTCCTACCTGGAGGGGAACGCACATAACGGTTCGAAGGTGGTAGATAGAGACGCTCTGACTTTCGATGATGGAATCCGCGTCTTCACTGTCGAGGACGAAGATCGGTTTTCGAGTATCGTATACGTGGTGGGGGATCGATTGGCTGATTCCTTCCAGATTTCGGAGAGGTTCCCCCTCATTATTCCGCGCGACAGAGGGTTCCAGTTTTTCACCCTCTTTTTTTCTAAATAGAATTCCTCGCTCGGCTCCCGTGATCTCGACAACGTTGTCGACAACGGTCTCTAGAAATTGGGTCGTATTTTCTGTGGAGGCGGCGCTGACCACCGTATGAAGGAGTAGTTGGACATTTCGATCTTGCAGGGGAATCCCGACCGTTTGAGATTCGGGGGTAGACTCGGGAGTTTTTGGATCCCCGTCGAAGAAAATGATTCGGGCTTGTCCCACCCCGATGGTATCTCCCTCCTGTAATGTTTTTTCGATTGTACGGGAGCCGTTTACGTAGGTTCCATTGGAAGATCCATTATCGACGACCCGGTATTCCCCGGACCCTTTCCGGACGATCCGACAATGTTTCCGGGAAGCCTGTTCCGTCAGAAGACGGATCAGATTTTTTCGCGATCTTCCAATGACGGTTTCTGCTTCGTCCAATGTGTGGACGCGTTCGAATCCGAATTCATTTACTTTTACGTAGGCCATCTGTGGGCGTGAGTATATCGCCGGAAAGAAAGTTCCGTCAACGGGGGGGGGCTCAGATCTTTGGGAGCCACTCCCTTTCTCGATACCACTGAGCGGTTTCGGCTATTCCCTCATCGAAACGGGGGTACGCGAGTTTCAATCCCAACGCCTTGATTCTGGATGTGTCGTAGATATGGTCCCCGTAGGAATATCCCAGCCAATCGGTATCGAGAACGACATCGAGTTCTGGTTTCAGACTGTTTTTTCGAATGACCTCTTTCCAGGCGGATCGGGTGGAGTGGCGCATTCGTTTCATCACATCCCCCGGGATATTGTGGGCCAGGAAATTGATTGTGCGAACCGCTCCCGGAGAATACGGGACGATTGCGTCGGGAATGAGTCCGGTGTTTTTCGCAATGACGCGAAGAAAGTCTTCCCCCCGGAGAGGGAGGTCATCTGCGATATTGAAAGATCCTCCTGCGGCATCGGGATGTTCTGCGAGAAGAAGCGCTGCGCGGGCGACGTCGACCACATGTACATGATGGCCCCACGGCCCTCCCCGGAAGACGGGGATGCGGTCTTTCCCGCTCTGTCGAAGGAGGGTGAAGAGTCCCAGGTACATCGCATGTCCATATTTACTGCCAGGACCGTACACAATGGTGGGGCGGAGTGCCGTTACCCTCATTCCATTCTGATGGTCGAAAGCGAAAGCCGCCTTTTCCCCCTCCCATTTACTTTTTTCATACGGATTCCGGGGGCGTTTTGCACAAGTTTCCGTACAGGGAATCTCTACCGGTCTGCCGTAGCTGCCTACGGAACTGAGTTCGACGAACCGTTTTACCCCTTTGGAGGCTGCGGCTCTCGCCATGAAAGTGGTTCCTTCGACGTTGATCTTCAAGAGAGTCGACCACTTTACACCGAAGTTAAAAATGGCAGCGGAATGGACAACCGTATCGCATCCTTCCACCGCCTTTTCCAGAGAGGCCGGTTTTGTAAGGTCGCTTTCAATGGTGTCCGCTCCGGCTTCCGTACAGTGGGTCAGATCTGCATGGGCGACATCTGTTGCCCGGACACTCCAACCCGCCTGTGTAAATTCCCGAACGAGGTAAGAGCCAATAAAGCCCCCCGCACCCGTAATCAATACACGACCTTTTCCCATGATTCCCTTTCCTTCTCTTATTTGGGATACCACCTTTGCCCGGGAAGAGGCAAGAGAAATGGAGGCTTATTCTGGGATACGATAGAGATAGATCGGAGTGGGATAGATTCCGGGAAGTTGTTTTGTCTCTGAGGGCGTCCAACCCGGCATGGCGAAGGCATGGCTGATGAGAAGTGTTCCGGGACGCAATTCTCGCTCGCACTTTTCTTTCAGACGGCTCATGATTTCTGGTGAGAGGTAGCAGAAGAGGACATCCGCATCTTGAAAGTTTTCCTCAAAAAGGTCTCTTCTCCGGAATTCGATGTTTGGGATCACCGCAAACGCCGCTCGTATACGGGACCAGAAAAGGGGAAGGGGAGATCGTTCGAGCCCTATGATCCGGGCGTGGGGGTGGAATCGGGCGAGTGCGATGGAAGGACCTCCCCAGCCGGAACCGAGTTCATAAAGCGTACCGGAAAAAGGGTCGGGAACGAGCGGGAGGATTTTCCGGAGAGTCCATGGCATCGTCGGCATCGGTGGGATTCCTGTTATTAATGTATAGAGAAGGATCAAAATCGGAATCGAAACGACGCCTGCTAGGAAAACCACGATGAGAATAGTATCGAGCATGTGGAAGGCATCGTATCTGCTACCGCCTATTCTCTCAACGTTCTCCCCGGGGAACTTTGGGGTTGCAGGGATTTGGGGGGAGGGGCATAATCCTCCGGACCTCCCCGCATTTTCGATCGGGGCGGATTGAATATGACGAAGATAGACTCGAATATTCGCACGTTATTCTCGATTCATCAACAGGACGCGAGGCTCTGATCTTTCTATGCGAACCGCTTTAGTAACAGGGGCGACCGGATTTGTTGGGAGTCATCTCGTTGATCTTCTTTTGGCCCGGGAATATCGAGTTACCTGTACGCTTCGCAAGACGAGCAATCTTCGATGGCTCGAGGGAAAACCGATTGAGAAAGTAGAAGTCGACTTTCGGAAACCCCTCTCTCTTCCAGAAGCCGATATCGTTTTTCATGTGGCTGGTGTGATTATGGGAGAGAATATCGAACAGTACCGGGAAGGTAATGTCGTCGCGGCAAAGAACACGATTACGGGCGCCCATTGTGATCGGTTTATTCATGTAAGTACCATTGCGGCAACGGGACCGGGTGAGGTAGACGAAGCGACCGAGTGTAATCCCATTTCCAATTACGGTCAGTCCAAATGGGAGGGGGAGCAGGCGATCCGGGAAAATAGCAAAGGCATTCCATTGACCATTGTTCGTCCCCCTGTGGTGTATGGAGAAAGGGACGAGGGGTTACTCGATATGTTCCGTACGTTGAAGTGGGGACTTCGTCCTCGGATTGGTGGCCCGAAATGGATCAGTATTGTTCATGCCCGAGATCTCGTCGAAGGGATGGTGCAAGCGGCAGAATCTTCGGTCGCTGCAAATGAGACCTATTTTCTCAGCAATACGGAGAGTCACCCTATTTCCGACCTGATGGAGTGGATCTTGAAAGGGATAGGGCGAAAACGTGCTCTCTCTCTTCCTGTTCCTCATTGGATCGTAAAATCGGTTGCAGCTTGTACCGAAACATGGGGCCGTCTTGCGGGATCCCCGGCGATGTTTAACCGGGACAAGGCACGGGAAATGATCCAGGAGAAGTGGGTCTGTTCTTCGGAAAAAGCCGTTGGGGACCTCGGATGGAGCCCCCGAATCCCGGTCGAGGAGGGGCTTGCAACCACGGCGAAGTGGTATCGCGAACACGGGTTCCTATGATTGACTTGACTTGGGTCCATTGCTAGACTCCTAGCGGTTTGGGGGATAGGAAATTTCATCATTTCTGGAGGAAAAGAAGGCATGGCAAACCAGAACAGTGCACAGGGAGAGTTTTTTCTCATCATTGCTGATGTGGAAAATGGGTTAGATGATTCGGTCAGTGGTGAATTTGCTTCCGCGTTCTCCCTCGATCCTGAGATTGCCGGCCAGATTCTTAAAAGTACGCCTATTGTCTTTGCCCAGAATTTAAACAAAAAGGAAGTCAAGGCGATTAGCCCTAAGTTGCAGGAACTGTCCGAAAAGGGAATTGAGTTCCGCGTTACGGCCCGGACACCTGAAAAGACTCCCAAAATAAATTGGCCTGTACGTCCGCAATTTACGGCAGGAGGATCGGCCAGTTCGAACGGACTCGCCTTTGAATGGGATAACAATGCATTCATCTGCCCCAGTTGCAATGAGACCTTCCTCTTCCGTCGTCTGGGGAAATTGAACTTTGAAAAGGCCGCGGCATCGACCCCGGTTCCGACTCAGGCTGTAGCGGCAGCAGCCCCCGCTGTAAAAGCAACTCCGAAACCTGTGGCCCAGCCGGTCGCCCCTGCGGCGCCTGCAGAAGAGGATGTCGATATTTCCATTTCGGATGATGAATTGATGGAGATCGTCGAAGACGATGCCGTCGAAGCTGTCGGCGAAGAAGATCTTCTCGAGATCTCTGATGACGTTGAAGTCGCGGATGAGGTCGATGAAATTGAACTCGAAGATGTAGACCTTTCTAGCGAAGTAGGGGATGTGGACGAAATCGATCTGGAGATGGAAGAGATTTCTCTCGACGACGAAACGGTAACCGATGAGAGTCAGCCAGATGGGATAATTTCTGCTCCTGAAGAGACCGCGGTCGGGGAGTTGGAAGAAGAGGCTGTTCCTGTAGGGGACCGGTATAATGTTTTCCTCTCGAAGATTTCTGATTCGGCGAAACGGGAAAAGGCGGCTGGACTTCTTTCGAAGGTAAAAGGGTGTTCTGCTGCTGAAGCGAAAGAACTCGCAACCCGACTGGTGATCCCGCTCGCGAAAGGGGTCAGTAAGGATCAGGCGGAGGATGTCCTCGGTCAGTTCAAAAAGCTGAAAGTCTTTGGCAGGATGACCAAGGTCAAATAAGACCTCTTATTCTTCTGCTGATTCGAGTACGGCAGACATCGACCCCGCACAGGCAGGGATTCTCCAATCCTTTCCGAACGAATGAACCTGTTGCTGCTTGAATTCGGCCTGTTCGTACGCTCCCGTGTAGATGATGGCTTGCCCTTCCAGATCAACCGCTTGGGCCATCAAGTATGCTTTTTCGATACTATGCCCGCATACTTTCTGAAGCATCTCCATTACATACTCGTAGGTATGGTCCTGGTCATCGAGCAGGATGACATGGTAAGGCGGTTGTAACTTCACCTCTTCTTGGAGATCCGGTTCGAACTGGGTCATACTTTCAGCGTAGCATCAGCCGAGAAGCCGAACAAGGATCGGCGTGACCGTCTCCATCGGAAGACCGAC
>CAYRLD010000154.1:0-6333 GCA_964424925.1 uncultured Planctomycetales bacterium | reverse complement strand
CATCCCGAAGTGGGAGATGATGGGCAGGATCTTTTTCGGTATTTAGATGCAACCGGTAAGGATCTCGATATTAAATCTCACCACATCAATCAGTACATCTATGACATCTGCGGCGCTCATTTTACGGCTAAGGATTTTCGAACGTGGATGGCCACATGGAAGATGGCCGAACGAATCGGGAAATTAGTTCAATTCAGGAATGAACCTGATGTATTCGTTTCATGGGCCAAAGGGGGCCGGCTAGCCAATTGGGAGAAGTTTGGGAAGTTAGAGAAAAAAGGGAGGATCCCTTTGGACTCTCCAACCGCATTAAATCGAGCCTTGGTTAACCTCATTGACTCTGTGTCTGCCGATTTGGGAAACACCAGGACGGTCTGCCGTGGGTCGTATATCCACCCAGCTATCGTTGATGATTTCCTCTCTGGTAAATTTGAAACCCGGTGGAAGAAAACTACGGGAAAGAAATTTCAGATCAATCTAACCGAAGGGGAAAATCGAACTCTCTATTATCTTCGAAGTCGTCGCTAAGAAATTTGTTCCCGTTTGCTAAACCCCATTTTCCGTGGTAGCATTCTAGAGACATGCCATATTGTCCAGAATGTAAGTGCGAATATCGTAGCGGGATTGATGACTGCGCTGATTGCAAAGTTGCTCTCATTGCAGAACTCCCAGTCGAAGGAGACTTGGTTCTTTTCTTCCCGTCCGATCAGGCGATGGAAATCCGGCGTGTTCTCGATGCGGCGGGAATCGATACGAAATCCGCAGCACTTCGGCCTGAAGAAGGCGATCCAATTGAGGCTCGTCTCTGTAGCCGGGATATTGATGCTTCCTGGCGTCTGGCACGCCGATTCCAGGATTTAGATATCCCCGAGTCGGAAGAACCCCAATGGGTAACAATTTTCCGGGGTGACCTTTCTCAGGCAGAATCCCTCAGAGCCGCTCTGGCTTCTGCCGGGATTGATGCTCAGGAACCGGATCAGGATGTTCATGCGGTCGATCCTGCAGAGCGCCTCTCTGCAGATGTTCTCGTTCCTCAATCAGATCTGGAAGCGGCTCAAAAAGTCCTGCAGGGAATGGACCGTATCGATGAAGAGAAGGACCCTTCCTCCTCTTAGAATGGATGCCGATCTAGATCACCTCGCTTGCTCTCTCTGTAAGACCCCTGGTATCCCCAGATTCCATTCCGTATCGGTGAAAAATCTATCTCGGGATTACTATCATTGTCCGAAATGTGATTTGGTTTCTGTTCCCCCAGATATGCATCCTGACCGCAAGACTGAAAAAGATCGGTATATAACGCACAACAACGATCCGAACGATTCAGGGTACCGAT
The DNA here is from genome assembly GCA_964424925.1 of uncultured Planctomycetales bacterium. Classification (GTDB taxonomy): domain Bacteria; phylum Planctomycetota; class MHYJ01; order MHYJ01; family JACPRB01; genus CAYRLD01. The sequence continues at coordinate 5,000 of CAYRLD010000154.1, read as the reverse complement.
CCTTTTTGAATCGTTTATGGGAAGAGATGCAGCCCCTTTTACCCTCTCAGGCAAAGGGGCTTGATTTCGGATCTGGACCCGGTCCGACCCTTTCTCTCTTAATGGAAGAATCTGGATATGAGGTGACCCTTTTTGATCCCTTCTTTGCACCGGATCGTTCCGTTCTGCAGGGGAGTTACGATTTCATAAGTTGCAGCGAAACAGCGGAGCATTTTTCTGATCCCAGGAAGGAATTCGACCTTTTCCAAAAATTGTTACGGCCCGGAGGTGTTCTGGGTGTGATGACGGGAATGTTAGAGGATTGGAAAGATTTTCCTGATTGGTACTATCATCGTGATGAAACGCATATCGCTTTCTATAGCAAAATATCGATGGATTGGATTGCACAGCGGTATGAATGGAAGGTATCGTTCCCGAAGGAGAACGTGGCCCTTTTTAGGAAGCCTCTAAAAGAAAAGGGCCCTTAGAAGAGATTATTCGCCTTCGGCAGGTTTCGGGTCTTCCTCAGAGCCTTCGGTCACTTCTCCGGTTTCTTCCCCGGTCTCTTCTTCGATTACTTCTGGGACTTCGGGTTCGATGACATTTCCGAATTCATCGAGAGTCGCTCCCTCAAAGTTTTCGACCGCACCGCCCCCTTCTTTCTTCACTTCCCGGCGAACTTTACGCAGTTCTCTTTTCTCTTCCGCTTTGCGCTTCTTGTCCATTTCGCGTTTGCGTTTTGCCCACGTATTTTGATTTTTTGCCATTCTTCGATCTCCTGTTTAATAACTGTAATGTTCCGGTTTATACGGCCCATCTACAGGAACCCCGATATAGTCCGCTTGCTCCTGGGTCAGTCGGGTCAATTTAACGCCCAGATGTTCCAGGTGCAGTCTGGCTACTTCTTCGTCTAATTTCATAGGAAGACGGTAGACTTTGTTTTCATATTTCCCGGAATTGTTATTCAGTTCAATCTGCGCGAGGACCTGGTTGGCGAAGGAGGTCGACATTACAAAACTGGGGTGGCCTGTTGCACAACCGAGATTAAGAAGGCGACCTTCGGCGAGCATAAGAATGGATTTCCCATCTGGGAAGAGCCATTCATCATATTGTGGCTTGATATTTGTGCACTCGATACCGTTCTTCTTTAGTCCGGCCACATCGATCTCATTATCAAAGTGACCGATATTTCCTACGATCGCTTTATTTTTCATCTGATTCATGAGATCAAAGGTTATGACATCTTTGTTTCCAGTGGTCGTTATAAAGATATCAGCGGATCCGACAATGTCTTCAATCGGTTTTACTTCAAATCCTTCCATGGCCGCCTGGAGTGCGCAGATGGGGTCAATTTCGGTAACAATGACTCGTGCACCCTGTCCTTTTAGAGATTGAGCACACCCTTTCCCGACTTCTCCGTATCCGCAGACAACGGCCACTTTTCCGCCGATCATGACATCGGTCGCTCGGTTCAGTCCGTCAATCAAGGAGTGGCGACAACCATAGATATTATCGAATTTGTGTTTGGTGACCGAATCATTCACGTTGATGGCTGGGAAGAGAAGCTCTCCGGCGGCTTCCATCTGGTTCAGGCGAAGAACTCCCGTAGTGGTCTCTTCCGATACACCGATCATCCCTTCGGCCACTTTGTTCCAACGACCGGGGTTTTTGACTTGTTCTTCTTTGATTAGTTTCAGAATCACGCCCCACTCTTCAGGATCGTTCTCCGCGTCAAAGGCAGGAATGGCTCCGGCATCTTCGAATTCTTTCCCTTTGTGAATAAGGAGGGTTGCATCCCCCCCATCGTCGACGATGAGATCGGGACCACTGCCATCATTCCACATAAGAGCTTCACTGGTGCACCACCAGTATTCCGGTAGGGTTTCTCCTTTCCAGGCGAAAACCGGAACCCCAAGGGGATTATCGATTGTTCCCTTCGGCCCGACAACAACAGCTGAGGCCGCGTGGTCTTGGGTGGAGAAGATATTGCAACTGACCCAGCGGACGTCTGCCCCCAGGTCGACAAGAGTTTCAATCAAGACAGCGGTCTGGATCGTCATATGAAGACTTCCCATGACCTTCTTCCCCGCAAGCGGTTTTGATTCCGCATATTTCTTTCGGATCGACATAAGTCCGGGCATTTCATGCTCGGCCAAACGGATCTCTTTTCTTCCTAGCTCAGCAAGATTCAGGTCTTTGACTTTATACGGTTCCCGTCCAGCTTGGATTGCAGATTCAAATGCATGCACAGCGGTCATACTCACGATGCTCACTCCTTTTCGTGTAGTTGTACGGTACGATTGATATGGTTTCGTACCGCCCCCCTCCAAATACTGCAGATATATCCCCCATATAGCTTAAAATGGGTAAAAAGTACACGAAAAATGGGGCTGTTCTATCTCTGGAATCCCTTAAATCCTTGTCTTATTTGATGTCTTAGGGGGGATTCCCTCCTAGGTTTTTCTGTATTCGGTATGTCTGTTTGGATAGATTTAATGGGCAAAAGATTCATACCCATACCGTAGGGGATAGACCATGGAAACGAAAAAAATCTGGGTCGTTCTTTTTCTATTCGGGTTTGTGGGAAGCGCCATTGGATTGGGGCTTCAAGCGAAAAAAATCAACCGAATGGAACGGGAATTGGAATGGGTGAAGAAAAAATTGAAATCACCTGCGATCGCCGCTTCTCTAGAAAAATCCATCGAAGTTGATGGTCTGGATTATCATCAAGAAGAGGTCGTTCTCGCACCTACCCCGAATGATCTTCCTGAAACGACCTACAGTAGAAATAACGCCACGGTTCCTGCGGAAGAATACGATCCAACGGTCATTACTCCTGAAACGTTGAAAGAACTCCAAGGGGTCGTAAAAGATCAGGTCAAAGAAGAGATGTCGAAATTAAAGAGGAAAAAGAAGGGCGAAGACATTTCTATGAAATACCTCGCGGATGAATTGAAACTCGATACATACGCTCAGGAAAGAGCGACACTTTACTATAATGAATGTAAGGACCGTGGACTGGAGTTGCTTTGTTCCCCTCGTGCAGATGGGGGCAATTTCATGGATGACTTCGCCCGGGCGGAATTGACCGGAGAAGGTGGCAAAGAAGTGTGGGGCCGCCTCTTCTCCGACCGTATTCCGGGAACAGATCAGACCTATTTCCAGCGATTGGTCGAAATCAGTGAAGAGACCACCCAGAATATTCGAACGTTGTTCACCCAAGAACAGATGGATAATTATGGTTCGTATGAGGTAGATCCTTTCAAGGTGAACACTGGGTACGATCCCTTCGAGAACTATATCCAAGAAAGAAATAATCAGTAGCCCCACACCCCCAAGGCAATGGAGAGAGACGAATGAAGATGCCGTTTGGCAAATATAAGGGGATGGAGATCGCCACCCTACCCGTAGATTATCTTCAGTGGCTCGTTCAAAACTTTGAGCCAGGAGAGATTCGAGACCTCGCACGGGAGGTTTTGGAAAGCCCTGTGATCCGCCAAGAAGACCAGGCAAAATCACTCGAAGAACAGGCAAACGCTCTTCTGGGCGAAAAGCCGGTCAAAGGCCTGCCCCGGGGGTATCGGAAAGCCCGCTACCGGCGGAAATAACCCTCCAATAAATCATCATTTTTTCAAAAATCCCTGACAGGATTCCTTTCGGCCCGCAATCTCCCGGGCAGAACTGATAAGGAGAAAATGATGAGAAAAATGACAATCAATATCCAAAAAGGATCGTTTGGCCTGACATTGACCCGGAAAACCCTCGGAAATCTATCTGGGGGATCTAGAGGGATGTCGCCCCTTCCTACATCCCTTACCATTACCATTTCGGTCGCTTGTGATTATGCACGACCCTCTAGAATTTCTGAAATTACCTCAGGCTCTGTTTGTAAGGGCAATTAAAGGATTGCCCCCTATTTTTTAGAATTTTCCAGAATGCCCCCTTCTTTCTGCGCTATGGATATCGATGACACGCCAAAACATCATTTTCCATAGTTCATTTGAAAAGGAGATGGCATGAGATCCCTTATATTTGGAATTCTATTCCTGGTTACCCTCGGGGGTATTGTTTTCGTTTCTTCGATTCTTGTTTTACCCCCTGAAAACGAGGAAATTTTTAAGGGCGGAGAGGTCCGTATTCTTGATTCCGCATTAGACGGTGGGGTTGAGATTGTAAATGATTCGATTCTCTCTCTGGAAAAAATATCCAAAGAACGGCAAAAGGCTCATTTTTTAGTCATGAATAACAGCTCGGGAATGGCCTGGCTTCAAATTCATGAGGATCGTAATGAAGATGGAATCTTTTCTGAGAATTCAGATCCTTTGGTTGAAGGGACGAAGATAAATTTACCCGTCCTCAAATTCTTTCCTAAAACTCAATATTTCTTTTCTGAATACCCTAAATGGGTCGGATATAACCCTACGGGATCCTATTTTTTTCCCTCTAATGCGGAAAATGTGGTCATCTTATTGAATCGTAAAGGGATCGACGGACAGGCGAAATTTGAATTGTCACGTTCGGGTGAAAAGTCTATCCAATCCGTAATCGGAAGCAGGGAAGTCCGTACACAACACTAAGTAGATTCCCCTCATAATTTAGGGCCCCCTAATGGGGCCCTTTTTTTTTGAATTTTCCAGAAAGCTTCCTTCTTTTTGCGTTTTGGATAGAGATGAGGAGGTTGATTATGAAAAATCAAAATTAAAATTGGGTTGACTGTTGGGTCAAAAAACTGGGCGGGGTTTGTTGTATTACGCTTTCGGTACTCTGCACGGTATTTACGATCGGAATGGCCTATACCTTGATCGCGGATTGCAGCTCTTCTACCGATCCAACCAACCTTCGATTCCTCGTTGCAGCGGGAGTCAGTACTATTTTTGGGGTTGTGTTGATGACCTGCGCGATGGCGCTCTTTTTTCCGAAGTGGTCCAAAATGGATCTATATGTAAGATCGGTTGTGGCCTACTTTTCTACGGGACCCGTCTTTATCGGGGCGGTTATTCTCCTCGTTTTGTTTGCGACCG
>CAYRLD010000153.1:0-6367 GCA_964424925.1 uncultured Planctomycetales bacterium | reverse complement strand
TAGGTCTTCCCTTTTGTCTCAAACCAGAGAATCGCATTAACAATACGCACTTGATCTCCGGGATTGAGTTTCTGCTCCCAGATGCGTTTTCCGTTAAGAATGGTCCCATTCATGCTCCCTTTGTCGAAAAGGGTAGCTACCCCCCCCGTCAGAACAATTTCACAATGTTCTCGGGAGATATTCTGCTCTTGAACGGGAATGGTACATTTCGCCGAGCGGCCAACCACATTGGAGCCTTCTTTAAGCTCGACAGCCCACTCTTTGTCCAGGGCCTGAATGATGAGTTTAGGCATGCTAAAGTGAGTCCATCCGCCAATGGAAACCCGTGTATATCCGCTCCAATAGAGTACCTACCCTATCGACCCGTCTCGATAGGGTCAAGGGATTTGGAGTATCTTGAAAAAAGGTCCCCCCTACCGTCCATCGGGATACCTTGACAGAAACTGACTCCCCTCTGTAGTATTGCTCCCTTGTCCCTTCCGAAAATTGGACGGACCAATATATATAGTAGGAAGGTTAATATAGATCGTGAAAGTGCACATGAACGGCAAACAGAAAAGCCTGAAGATAGAAAACCACCCGGGAATGTCCGGTTTCCATATCCATCGGCTCAATCTATAGAGACCTCTCAGGGTTTCTCTACTGTCTGCCAAAACCGCGCACACCCCACGATCTCTTACTGAGAATATTGGGGGTTTATCATGCCACTACCTGCATGGATAGCCATAGGGGGAGGTTCGGGCCTTCTTGTCGGCATAATCGCCTGCTATATATGGTTTCGAAAAATCCACACCAAAGGATTGCTGACGCAAGAAGAACTCGTATCCGAAGGAAAGAAAAAAGCGGATGACGTTCTCAACCAAGCCCGAAGCGAGGCGAGCCGGACAAAAGGGGAAGCCCAAAAAGAAGTCCGGGAAGAACGAAGCCAACTCAAACAATTCGAATCCCGTCTCCAGAAAAAAGAAGATCTGATCGAGAGGAGAATGGACTCGGTTCAGGGGAAAGAGCGACATCTCGAAAACAAATCGAAGGAATTTGAGAAGCGAGACCGAGCAACCCAACAAAAAGAGGGGGAACTCACCAAGATCCTCGAGGAAGAAAAGGAATCCCTCCACCGGATATCCGGTCTCACCAAAGATGAGGCGGTAAAAACCCTCCTCGATAAATTAGAACCAGAACTCGAGAAAGAAAAAGCGGATCTCATCCGAAAAAGATTAGAAGTAGCCAAAGAGACGGCGGAAACAGAAGCAAAGCGGGTGATCACCATGGCCATCCAACGCTTCGCCGCAGAACATACCGCTGATTCTGTCGTTACGGTTGTCGATCTTCCCAATGAAGAGATGAAAGGAAGAATCATCGGTCGGGAAGGACGAAATATCCGAGCCTTTGAACGATCTACCGGAGTTGATGTCATCGTAGATGATACTCCTGGGGTCATTGTTCTTTCCGCCTTTGACGGCGTTCGTCGTGAAATGGCACGTCGAGCGATGGAAAGGCTCATCTTTGATGGCCGGATTCATCCCACCCGGATTGAAGAGATCACCGAACAGGCAAAACGGGAAATGGAACAACATATCGAGAAGGTCGGGAAAGAGTTCCTCGAGGAGCAGGAAGTCCGAAACGTACATCCAAAGTTGGTTACGCTTCTGGGCCGGCTCAAATACAGAACCAGCTACGGACAGAACGTTCTTCAGCATGTCCGGGAAGTCGCTCACTTGACCTCGGTTATGGCGGCAGAAATGAAGATGGATGCCAAACTCGGCCGCCGATGCGGTATTTTCCACGACATTGGGAAAGCGGTCGACCAAGACTTCGAAGGCTCTCACCCCGTTATTGGTGGAGAGTTGCTCAAGCGGTTTGACGAACCCAAAGAAGTAATTGATGCCGCGGCAAATCACCATAATGATGCCGATGCAAACTTCCCTTATACAATTTTGGCCGCCGCAGCGGATGCGATCTCGGCTTCTCGTCCGGGCGCTCGGGGCGAATCACTCGACCGATACGTCAAAAGGCTTCAGCAATTGGAAGGGATCGCGAAGGGACTCGAAGGAGTTACCCAAGCGTACGCCATCCAGGCAGGCCGGGAGGTCCGAGTCATCGTCGACGCGGATACCATCACGGATGACCAGTCGATCAATGTAGCCCGAGAGATCGCGAAGGAAATCGAAGGCCAGATGACCTATCCGGGCGAAATTAAGGTAACCGTAACCCGGGAAACAAGGGTGGTTGAATACGCTCGATGAAGATCAAGATTCTTGGAATTGGAGATGTCGTCGGAAAACCCGGAAGAGAGATCATCCGAAAGAGGCTTCCCGAATATTGCCAACAGGAGAATATCGCCTTTGTGGTGGCCAACGGAGAGAACCTCTTTGATGGTGCGGGGATCACTCCGAAAGACGCCAACATCCTGCAAGAAGCGGGGGTGCACGTCATCACAGGGGGGGACCATATCTGGAACCGCAGAGAAATCATCCCCCATATTGCACAGACGCCAACCATTCTGAGACCCGCAAACTATCCGAAGAATCAACCCGGCTCAGGAACCACCGTTGTCGAACTTCCTACCGGAATTAAGATTGGGGTTCTGCATCTACAAGGCCGGGTCTTTATGAATGTGCAGTGCGCATGCCCGTTCGCCACCGCAGAAGAAGAGCTAAAACGACTTCAACTGAAAACGAACGTAATCGTCGTCGACATGCACTGTGAGGCAACGAGTGAAAAGATCGCCATGGGATGGTGGCTCGACGGAAAAGTAAGCTACATGTTTGGGACACATACGCATATCCCAACGGCAGATGAACGAGTCCTCCCGAAAGGAACCGCGTACATTACCGATGTCGGGATGACCGGCCCCTACGAAAGCGTTATCGGTCGGCGAGTAGATCGTGTCCTTCATCGCATGACCACCGGGATGCCCGCTCGATTTGATGTCGCAACAAAAGATGTCCGGCTGTATGGAGCGATCGCTACCGTCGACAGTGATTCCGGTCGAGCCGAAAAGATTGAGCGGATGGTTCTCACCGAGGACGACCAGTAAAATGGGATTGCCCGCCTCTTCTCCGAAACGGGCTCTTACTGTCGCTCAACTCTCTCGCAAGATTAAATCCCTCCTCGAAGATAACCTTCGCCATGTCTGGGTCGTCGGCCAAGTTTCCCGAGTCGTCTACGCACAAAGCGGACACCTCTACTTTGACCTAAAAGATGAAGAGCAAGCAAACGCAGTTATCTCGGTAACGATGTGGAAACCCCGCGTGGCCCGGCTTCGGTTCCGGGTAGAGACGGGGATGAGTGTTCTTGTCTATGGTCTGGTCACCTCCTATCCCGCCCAGGGGCGATACCAGATTTCGGCGGAAGAAATTGAGCCGAAAGGAGTGGGGGCTCTTCATCTGAAGTTCGAACAACTAAAAGAAAAACTTCAAAAAGAAGGGCTCTTTGATGAAGGACGAAAACGCCCCATCCCCTCTTTCCCTCGCACGGTGGCGATCGTCACCTCCCCGGTGGGAGCCGCAATCCAGGATTTGGTTCGCACAATCTCAACGCGATATCCCCTCGTACAGATCCTCATCTACCCGGTAAAGGTTCAAGGGGAAGGCGCGGCCGAAGAGATTGCAACCGCGATTGGAAACCTGAACCTCTCTCGCCCGGAAGTAGATACGATGATCATTGGACGGGGAGGAGGATCGCTCGAAGATCTGTGGGCTTTTAATGAAGAAGTGGTTGCGCGCGCTGTCGCCGCTTCTCGGATCCCGATTATCAGTGCGGTGGGACATGAAACGGACAATTCGATCTCCGACTTCGTTGCGGATGTACGAGCCCTCACTCCCACGGATGCCGGAGTAAAAGTAGTCCCCCGACTCGAAGACCTCGAACTTTTGCTAGAAGACCTCTCGATGAAATTGCGAAGGGCTCTTCGACAAAGAGCCGACCTCTCTCGATCCAAACTTGATCGCTTTCGGGACAGTTGGGCCTTAAAACAACCGGAAGATCTCGTCACCCAACACCGCCAAAGAATGGATGAACTCGAAGAAAGACTTCGGTCAGGATTGAAGAGCGCGTCCGGAAATCTGCGGGAGAAACTGGAGGACTATCGCAATCGCATGCCTGTAGCTCTTTCGCAACAGGCCTCCATACTCCGCTCTCAACTTGAGGGACTCTCCCGAAATTGGGCCCTGAAACAACCGGAAATGCAGGTCGACCGTTTCCGGGAAATCTGTCGAAGTTTAGAACCTTCCCTCGAAACGGGTCTCTCTAGGGTTCAAGAGCGGGCCCAGGCAAAAGTAAAAGAATGGGAAGGACGACTTTCCTCCCTTAATCCAAAAGCGGTTCTCGAAAGAGGATATTCCATCACTCGGCTGGAAGATGGAACGGTAATAAAAGATTCTGGAAACGTCCCCGAAGGAACGATCCTGGAAACCGACTTAGCAAAAGGAACCCTCACTTCTCGCGTAGAGAAAAAGAAGCATCGTACTTGAATTCTAGACGCCCCTTCCCTCTCAAGATAGAATGCCGCCGTGGAAAAGAAGAAAGAAAAATTTGAAGATCATCTCCAGCAAGTCGAAGACGCGGTGAAGAATCTCGAATCGGGAGAACTGGGCCTGGAAGCCTCTCTCGAAAAGTATGAGAGCGGGATGAAAGCATTAAAACAGTGCTACTCCATCCTCGAACAAGCTGAGAAGAAGATCCAACTACTCGTAAAAGAAAAAGATGGATCTCTTTCGGAAAAAGATTTTGCTCCTGAGAAGAAATCCTCGAAAAAGAAGAAAACTCCAGACGGAGAAATCCCCTTCTGATGTCGCTCGACGCTCATCTAAAATCTACCGCGAAGCTCGTTCACAAATCTCTTCGAGCTTGGTTTCCCACAGGGATCCCCTCCCGCCTTTCCCGCTCGATGCGCTATTCCCTCTTCTCCAAAGGAAAGTGCCTCCGTCCGATACTTGCGATCACCGTAAGTGATGCGATGGGAGGGAAACGAAGAAACATTCTTCCTGCCGCTTGCGCTCTCGAAATGATTCATACCTACTCCCTTATCCATGATGACCTTCCCTCCATGGATGACGATGATATGCGACGAGGAAAGCCATCCAACCACCGCGCATTTGATGAAGAGACCGCCATTCTTGCTGGCGATGCGCTCCAAACGGCCGCCTTTGAGATCCTCCTTGAAAGAACTCCCGATCGAAAACTTGCCGGGGAACTTGCCCTTGTTTTATCGAAAGCAGCAGGTGCGCAGGGAATGGTGGGCGGCCAGATTTTGGATCTTCAGAAAAACGCACGAGTAGAAGAGATCCACGAGAAAAAAACAGGAGCCCTTCTCTGTGCCGCTACAAAAATGGGAGCCGTTGCGGCGGGCGCACCCGCAACACAAATAATAGCACTCGAAAAATACGGCCGATCCATCGGTCTTGCATTCCAGATCGTGGATGATATACTCGACCGCTCTTCGACGACGCAGGTGCTGGGAAAAACGCCCGGGAAGGATGATCAACAGGGAAAAAAGACCTTTCCGGCAAGGTTTGGGCTCCCGGAATCCCAAAAGCGAGCGTTGAGTCAGGTTCATACGGCGAAGAAAGCCGTACGCTTTTTAGGAGAGCGGGGAAGCCGACTCTGCGATATTGCAGATTGGATCATATCCCGCACACATTAATAATATGATGGACACCCCCTACCTCGACAAAATTCTGCAACCCGAAGATGTAAAAAAACTGGGTCTCGGAGAACTTGATCATCTCGCCACAGAAATCAGAGAAGAGATTATTGAGGTCGTCAGTAAGAATGGTGGCCATCTAGGCTCCAATCTTGGCGTCGTGGATCTCACCCTCGCGCTCTATAAGATCTTTGATATCCGTAAGGATAATATTATCTGGGATGGCAGTTACCAGACCTATGCCCATAAACTTCTGACCGGTCGCCGAGAAAGGTTCCATACGCTCCGAAAGTTTGGAGGGGTCTGTGGCTTTGGATGGAAACCAGAAAGTGAATTTGATCCATTCAACTTTGGACATGTGGGAACAGGACTTGCGACGGCATACGGATGCACCGTTGCAGACCAAAAATTGAAAAATGATCGAAAGACGGTCTGCATTATCGGGGATGGTTCGATGACCTCCGGGGTGGCGTACGAAGCGCTCAACAATATTGGCCATACAAAGCTACCGATGATTGCCATCCTCAACGACAACGGGTTCTCTATTTCGAAGACGGTAGGAGCCCTCTCTTCCTATTTCCAGCAACTCCGCACCGCCCCTTTCTATGACGAAGCAAAGAAAGAGATTCATAAATTCCTTCAAAATTTCCCGGGTGGGAAATCGGTAGAATCCATGCTGGAAGGAATGCGCAGGGGACTAAAACAGAGCCTCTTCCCCAATAT
>CAYRLD010000152.1:3285-6413 GCA_964424925.1 uncultured Planctomycetales bacterium | reverse complement strand
AGTTCGGCGGTGAGATCCACAACCGACCCATCAATAACGGGAACCCGCATCGCCATTCCGTCCAGTTTTCCCGCGAGGGCCGGGATCACCAGACCGATCGCTTTTGCGGCACCTGTGGAGGTCGGGATAATATTCTGTGCCGCCGCACGCGCACGCCGCAGATCTTTGTGAACTTGATCTGCCGTTCTCTGATCATTTGTATAGGCATGGACCGTGGTCATTAATCCACGTTTGATTCCAAAGTTATCGTGAAGCACTTTTGCGACAGGGGCGAGACAGTTTGTCGTACAGGAGGCGTTTGAGATAACGACATCTTCCTCTGTAACCGTTCCATCGTTCACGCCGAGGACGATCGTTGCGTCGACCTTGTCTTTAGCTGGGGCGGAGAGAAGAACTCTCTTTGCCCCCGCAGTAAGGTGGAGCGCGCACTGTTCCCGTTTGGCGAAGATCCCGGTCGCTTCGATGACCCAGTCGACTTCGAGTTCCTTCCAGGGAAGGGCGGCCGGATCTTTCTGATTGAAGACCTGTACTTTCTTTCCGTCAACAATGAGTTGGTTCTCTTCGACCGATACCGATCCAGGGTATCGACCAAAGACCGAATCGTATTTCAGAAGATGGGCATTCGTTTCTGTATCGGACAGGTCATTAATGGCGAGAACATCAAACTGGTCGTTTTGAATCATCGAGCGAAAGACGAGCCGTCCGATCCGTCCGAACCCGTTAATAGCAACACGAATACCCATGGATCCTCCTTGAGATTGAGTGTGGGAAGACCCGTATTCTAGGGAGCAACGAAGGGAAGTCAACCGTTGTTGACCGGTGATGGGGTAGAATGAGGGCGGAGGATCGATGCTTCAGATTACGTGCAAATGTGGGCGGGAGATGGAACTGATTCATCCTACCCAGAGTGGCATGGTGATCTGTTCCGGCTGCCTCACAGAGGTTTCTGTTCCTGGGAAGGGGGGGCGAAGAGAGATGGCGATTCCGGTCCTCCCGTTGGAAGAGTGGGTGACTTGCCGGAAATGCCGGAACTCTTTTCCTGGGCCTACGCAATTTGTGGGTCGGATGATGCGATGCCCGGCGTGCGGGAAACGGATCTGGAGGAAGGAACAACGGAGGAAGTTCGGATGGGATGGGAAGTGGGCTTCTGAAGAAGAAATGGATACTTTCGGATTGTCTGACATGACGGCAGATTGGTTGAGGTGGTATCCTGGACTTTACAAAAACATCATGGGTCTTGTGGTCCTCGCCGCGCTTCTATTTTTTTTCTTCATTTATATGGCGATGAATGCCTAAGACCCAGATCCCTTCAATTCTCTTTCGAATCACTGCCATTTCTCTCTACTGATCGACCCGTTTGGGCCGAAGTATGTATGTAGAGAGAATACATCTTGGGGATGACATTTCTCTCTGATTAGGTAAACTGTACTCGGAGGGAATTTGATTCAGATCGAGTGTAGGTGTGGGCGAAAGGTCGAGCTTCTGCATGCGCCTCAGAGTGGGGTGGCCCGCTGTATGGGCTGCTTTGCGGAGATTTCTGTCCTCAATTCTGGTGCGTCTCAGCCGTCCCTTTCTGCCGGGAATTCCTTTGCGCCAAGAGAACTTTGGATTACCTGCCCCTATTGCCTTTGTGTCTATACTCGCCCCGCGGATCTGTCGGGTCAGAAAATTGATTGTCGAACTTGCGGGAAATCGATTCGTATCGCTTCCACTCCTGCGGGGTTGAGAAAAGGGCGTCCGCGGGATCGAAGGAAAGAGCGACTCTTTTTCAATAAATTGAATATTGTGATCTTCGTCTTTTCTCTTCTGGTGATTCTTACCATTGTCGGTAGGGAGATTCTCTCCTAGACTGGGGAAATCATGGGGCGGGGCGTCCTTGCTCCGGTAACCCCGCTGTCGTTATAATCTTCCTCCATGCCGGACCCGGAAGAAGTTGCCCTTCTCAAACGTTGCCAAGATGGTGATGAGGAAGCGTTCCGTCTTATTGTCGAACGTTATCAAAGGCGGACATACTGGATCGCCAACAATATGGTCAATAGCTACGAGAGGGCCCAGGATATTTCCCAGGAAGCATTCCTGCGGGTCTACCGGAATATCCATCGGTTTGATCTGAAGAAAAACTTTTATACGTGGCTTTATCAGATCGTTACGAATCTCTGTATAGATCACCTGAGGAAACAGAAGAGAAACCCTCTCGGCTCTCTCGATGAAAGTATTGGGATTCCGGATGGGAAACGGGGACCCGAAGGGATTGTAGAGGCGAGTGATCTGGGCGGAAAGGTTCGTCGTGCTCTCGATAATCTTCCTCCCAAATATAGCGCCGTTCTGGTTCTGAGAGATATTCAGGGATTTGATTGCGGGGAGATCTCCGAGATCCTGGGGGCAACCAATGCAACGGTTCGGTGGCGGCTTCATCGAGCACGAAAAATGTTTAAATCTTCTTGGGAAGGGTGTTCTCAGGAGGTTCCCGAAGATGAAGAAACGGGCTAACGAATTTAGGGACCCAGCGTATATCAGGTTAGGGTATAGAAATGGATAGAAACTGCGAAAAAACGAAAGAACTGCTGCCGTTGTTTTCTGGCGGTGACGTCGAAGAGAATGAACGGATTGCTGTTGAGGGCCACCTGTCGGTCTGTGCAGAGTGTGCACGGGAATCCGAATCGTATATCGAAGCGCGAAAGGAACTCTCTTTTCTTCGAGAAGGTCCCATGCCAGAGGTGGATCTCTGGAGTGGGGTCTCTGCAAAGTTATTCTCGAAGAAGAAAGGTCCTTCTCGTCTCGAGTGGGTGGTCCGGTATGCGGCGGTGGTTGTGATGGGTCTCGGAATCGGATTTTTGGTTACGACCGGATCCTCCTCTCCTGTGGAAGAAAAGGCCGGCTCTTCTCCATCGGAGACGATTCCGGTTGTGGATTCTGCAGATGGGATGCTGGGCGAAGCTGATTTTGCGGGTACGGGGCGTGGTCGGCCGAAATGGTTCGGTTTCGATATCCCGGAAACAAAATTTTCGCTGCCGGAAGCGATCTCGCCTTCTTCCGGATTTGTTCTTCCCGTAGTCGAAAGAGTTCATGAAAAGGGCGGCCGGAGTTTCTAAGCTCCGCCGATCGAAGAGAAAGCGATGGCCCAACTT
>CAYRLD010000152.1:0-3275 GCA_964424925.1 uncultured Planctomycetales bacterium | reverse complement strand
CGAGCGGTGCGCGTGGATCAGGTCAATGCGGTGCGTTTGCAGGAAGTCGAGCAGGTGGTGGTCAAAGGGAAGCCATCTCTCGTGTCGATTACGGCCCACGTAGTCGTGAACCAGCATCCCCGGTTCGAAGAACATGACGATCTTTCCCTCTCGGGCGTGATCTATCGGAAAGAGGGATACATCGTCACGTCGAGTTCCTTTCTTTCGGAGGCCGCGCAAATCCGTGTTCGGTTGATGGATCAAAGAGAGGTGGATGCCACTTTTGTCGGCGCTGATCCCAAAACGAGAATCGTTGTCCTTCAGATTAAAGCAGAAGATCTTCAGCCTGTTGAAATAGGAAACGTTTCTGAGATCCGCACCGGAGCAATCGGGATTGCTCTTGGGAATCCGTTTGGATTGCCTGGGGCGGCTGCGATGGGATACGTATGCGGGGAAGAGCGTTCGATACAAGTCGGAGGTCGACGCTTCGATCGAATGATCCAACTTTCGACCCCCATATACCCGGGCGATGTTGGGGGCATTGTAGTCGATTCCCGTGGGCGTCTTATGGGGATCCTTCACTCTGCGTATCGAACCGGAGAGGATCTCGATCTTTCTTCCATCCTTCGACAACTCCATGGAAAGCGCCGTGGGTCCCGATGGGAAGGTTTCAGCTTTGCCACTCCCGTCGACCGGGTCTGCTTTGTTGCGGATCGGATTATTCAACATGGAAAGATGATCCGGGGGTGGATCGGTGTTTCGGTCATCGCGCGCAAGAAGCGAGGGATCGAGATCACTTCAATTGCGATGGATAGCCCCGCGAAGAGAGCGGGATTGCAGAAAGGGGATGTTCTGATCTCTTTCGGCAAAAATCGGGTAACGAATCTTTCTGATTTCCAGGACCGGGTCGAAGAGATGTTGGAACCGAAAGAGGTTTCCGTCGTGTACAGGAGGGAGGGGACGGAGCGGACAACTCTCGTCAAGGTCGAGATTGAATCTGGAGGAAAATAGTATGGGTGCTACCACAAAATATTTTCTTGTTCCTATGTTCCTCATTCTGGGTATTTCTGGCGGGATCGCGGTTGGCCGGTTGCTGGAATCTCGAGAATCAGATTTTGGAACACAACTTCCTTCTGTTCCTGTTTCGGCAGCCGCCCTTCAGGATACGTTCGCTTCTACAGCCGATTTTGCCATGAAATCGGTAGTGCATATCAGCGCGACCGGTTCCCGGTATGGTCATTCGGCGGATAGCGTCGGTTCGGGTGTTGTTCTGAGCCAGGAAGGTCACATCATTACCAATAACCATGTGGTTGAAAATGCGGGCGCCCTTCGCGTGCGATTTGTCGATGGGCGTGAGATGGCCGCCAATATTCTGGGAACGGATCCAGAGACGGATCTCGCCGTCATTAAGATCGACGTTCCGGAAGGAGTGAAAATCTACCCTGCAGTTTTTGGAGACTCTGATCGGAGTCGGGTCGGCGATTGGGCTCTGGCGATTGGGTCCCCCTTTGGTTACAACCATACGGTTACCGTTGGGGTGGTCAGCGCCAAGCATCGGCAGGCCCAGATGGACCTTGCCTATCAAGACTTTATCCAGACGGATGCCGCGATCAATCCCGGGAACTCCGGTGGGGCTCTGGTCAATCTCAAGGGCGAATTGATCGGGATCAATACAGCAATTGTCTCTGAAAGTCGACGGAATGAAGGGGTAGGGCTCGCGATCTCTTCCAACTTGGTCAAGTGGGTTGTTGAACGGTTGCGGAAAGACGGACGAGTTCAAAGAGGTTTCCTGGGTCTTGTCCCCCAGAGTGTGAACCGAGATCTCGTAGAGGGGCTTCGATCACAGGAAGTCCGGTCGATGGCAGATTTTCTGAAGGTAACGGGCCTGGAGAAACCGGAAGGGGCGTATATCGCCCGTGTCGAGCGGGGGACGCCCGCTTGGAGGGCGGGTCTTCGTGCGGGGGATATTATTCTTGAGTTTGATGGGGCGAAGGTCCGGAGTTCAAAAGACATTTTCTTCAAAGTCGCCGAAGTCGATCCCGGCACCAAAGTTTCTGTTCGGGTGATCCGAAACCGAGAGCCCCGTTCGTTTGATGTGACTCTTGCCGAGAGACCTGGTCGCGACTTTAACGGGCGACCCCGCAGATAAGTCGGAAAGGTTGCCGATCTTCTGCGTTTGGCTATAATACCGGCTCGCGTTTTCCTGAACGGGCCGTAGCGCAGCCTGGCTAGCGCGCTTGCTTGGGGTGCAAGAGGTCGTGGGTTCAAATCCCGCCGGCCCGACCAGGAAGACGCCTCTCAGGACTCTTTTCGAGAAATCAGGTTTACCACACCAATGGGGCGCGGTTCCCCTTTCAATTCTACTTCTCCACGGTCTGCCGAATTGAATTCGTTTTCGAGGGAAGCGATCAGCCTCTTTGTAACGAGGATCTCCTTATCTTCAGCGCGGGCACATAGTCGGGCGGAAAGGTTTGTTACCGTTCCCATGGCGGTATAGTCCCACCGTTTTTCAAATCCGACAACACCCAGAGTCGCATACCCCGAGGCGACCCCGTATCGACACCCCAATTCATATCCCCGTTTTGTCCATTCCTTCCGGAGAGACTCAAAAGCGGTTCGCATATCGAGGGTCATTTGAAGGGCCCGGCTTGCGGGGTCGGGAACTTCGACCGGATCATTGAAGAAGATCATCATTCCATCCCCGGTAAAGCGATCGAGTGTTCCTTCGTATTTCCAGACGAGTTCCCCCATGGTTTGGTTGAATTCCCGGATCATCTTCATCATCTCTTCCGGTTCTTCATTTCGGGTGAAGGCGGTGAATCCACTGAGATCGATGAAAACAACGACGATGTCCCTTCGATGAGGCTTCAGCAGTTGTTGGAATTTTCCTTCATCTTCCCCCAAAGCGCTTGCGGCAATTTGGGGGGGGAGAAACCGCTTTAATTCTGCCGCACGTTTGAGCTTTTCAACCTGTTGGGTGACCCTGGTTTCCAGTTCCTTGTTGAAACGAGCGAGTTCCTCCGCTTGACTGCGTACCTGGTTATGCAGAAGACTAATGCGAAGGAGGGAACGAACCCGGGCAAGAAGTTCGTGGATACTGATCGGTTTTGTCAGGAAATCGTCTGCGCCCGCTTGAATCCCTTTGACCCTCTCCTCTGTGCCATCTAAAGCGGTGATCATGACAACCGGAGTTAGGTTGTGCCCTTCCATCTTCCGGATCTCACGGCACACTTCGTAGCCGTCGATATCGGGCATCATAATGTCGAGAAGGATCAGGTCTGGGGACTGGTCTTGGA
>CAYRLD010000151.1:0-6436 GCA_964424925.1 uncultured Planctomycetales bacterium | reverse complement strand
CATCTTGGGCGAGGTTCAAGATCTTCTTTTGAATCGTTCTGGAGATCCCATTTTACATTACCTGGAAGCGTGCGGTTATCTGTCTCTCGGCGCAGCAGACCGCGCGATGAGAAGTGCCCGAAGTTCTATTCAGGCGGACTCTTCTTTTGCGAAAGCGTACGAAATTCGGGCTCGTGCACGCTTAGGTGTGCGTGATTTCCTTGGGGCGATGGAAGATGTGAACAAGGCCCTTACGTTGAAACCAGATTTGGTGACCGCTCTGATTACACAAGCTCGGATTTATGCGTACAAACCGAAGAGAAGTCTTTCCTCTGCGATGGAGAGTCTTTCTCGAGCAGAAAAGAAGCTTCCGGGAAACCCAGAGGTTTGGTTCTGGAAGGGAGAAATTCTCGCCCTGAAGGTCGAGAAGAATATGTCCCGAGAAAAGGAGTTGCCGATTCAAACAGAATCTCTTTCCTGTTATGAGCAAGCGATCTGGGTTGACCCGAAATATGCGGACGCCCATGCCATGCGGGCGGTGCGACGACTTCGCCTTGGGAAGACAAAATCCCTGGATGAGTTGCAGAATGTGATCAAGATGTTTCCAAATTGTGGATTGGCCTATTTCTGGCAGGGGCAGTTTCACTTTGGGATGAAAAGGTATGAGGAAGCGGTTCGACATTGGGAGGTCGCGGAAAAATTACTTCCCAGTCATCGATCCATGATTAAGGAAAGTCTTCGTCTTGCGCGGAGTCGCCTGAAAGAGGAAGAAGCGACTCCCAAATGGCTGAAAGAAATTCAACATACGCATACCCATGTCAATGCGGGTGAGTATGACAAAGCGAGAACGGAGTTTGAGAAAATCGTGAAGCTTCTTCCCAAAAAGATTCCAGAAAACCAAGCTCAAGTTCAATGGCTCGTTCTTTTTTCATACAATTATGCCTGTGTCCTTTCCGTTCATTCAGAAAAAGTAGAGAAGCAACATCAAAAGGCATTTCAGGATAAGTCTCTCTATTGGCTTGAAATTGCGAATCGACTCGGGTGGCGGTCTTGGAAAGACCAATGCCATTCTTCCGGCAATGAACACATGATGCATGATGAAGATTTGAAAAGTCTTCGAGAACTCCCACGCTTCAAAAAACTTTTGACCTACTCGAAAGAATAGAATGCAAACCCAATTTCTCACCCTTGATTCCCAAAAGTTTGATCCACAAGTCCTTCTGCCTGTGGTTGATTCTCTTCGTAAAGGGGGGGTGGTGGCTTTTCCGACGGAGACCGTATATGGAATGGGGGTTCATCTCGAAGATCCCCAGGCCGTACAACGTCTCCTGGAATTGAGGAAGAGTCCTGCAGAACGCGCGATTACGATTCATATTGCAGACCGGGAAGATCTTACCCATTACCTCTCCGAAGGTCTTCCTGTCATGGCGCAGAGATTGATTCGAAAGCATTGGCCGGGTCCTCTGACGATCCTGGTGGAGGAGGGGGGGAAGACGTTTGGTTTTCGCCTTCCGGACCACCCTGTTGCTCGTGCGCTCATTCGTGAAGCACGAATTCCCATCGGGGCTCCCTCGGCCAATTACAAAGGAGAGCCTCCTGCGACAGATGCCGCACGGGTTCGAGACCGCTTTGACGGAAAAATCGATTGGATTCTAGACGGGGGCCCCTGTCGCTTTTCCACTGCATCCACCATTGTGCGTGTTCGGGAGAAGCAGATGGAATTGGTTCGCGAGGGGGCGATTTCACGTGAAGAGGTAAATCGTGCACGATCGAAGGTGGTTCTTTTTGTTTGCACGGGAAATACCTGTCGAAGTCCGATGGCGGAAGCTCTTTTTCGGAAGCAACTTTCTGATCACCTCGGGGTTCTTCCCTCCCAAATCGAGGGCCACGGTTTTCGGGTTCTCTCTGCAGGAACAGCAGCGGCGCAGGGGGCTCCAGCAAGTCGTGAATCAGAACTTGCCGTAGAAGAATTGGGGGGGGACCTTTCTGGTCATCAGTCATCTCCGGTTTCTATTTCTATGGCCGAGGATGCGGATCATATTTTTACAATGACCCGGCGCCACCGGGATCAATTATTAGAGTGGATGCCGGACCTTGCAGGGCGGATCGAACTTCTCGATCCTTCGGGGGGGGACGTTCCTGACCCGATTGGCGCTTCTTTAGATGTTTACCGCGAAACGGCGGTATCGATACACGCTTTTCTCCGTGCACGTTTGGATGGCCTTATACGATGAAAATTGCAATTGGATCGGATCACGCTGGATTTGAAGTCAAAGAGTCATTGAAGCTGGTTCTCGAATCGGCTCAACATGAACTTGTCGATGTGGGAACGACGGGAACCGATTCGTGTGATTATCCTGATTTTGCCTCTCGTGTGGGGAAGTCGGTTTCCGAAGGTGAATCGGAGAGAGGAATTCTGATTTGCGGAACCGGAATCGGAATGTGTATCACGGCGAACAAAGTTCCGGGGATTCGTGCCGCACTGGTGACCGATGCCTTTACGAGTGAAATGAGTCGTCGGCACAATAACGCAAATGTTTTTTGTGCCGGAGCACGCGTTCTTTCCCTCGATATGATCGAAGACTGCCTCCACCTCTGGTTAAAAACTCCGTATGAAGCCGGTAGGCATGAACGGCGGGTGGGGAAGATTGAGGGTGTCCGAGAGGGGTAAGTCCATCGGGACTATTTTTTCCGGATCATTCCTTCCCGATCGAGCCAGGTTTCAAGGGTGTCCTGAAGCTCGATATATTTGTCGAGGTAAGACTGGTCGATCTGATCATCGGCGTATCCCGATTCTATTTTTATTTTTCGGGCAACGGCTTCGTGAAAATCTTTCATCAAACGGAGTCGGCGATGCGCAGACGCAATGATGGCGAGGTAAGCGATTACCGCGACAAAAGACACGAGTAGCGCCCCTACAACGACATAAATTGTCTGTACGTTACCTAACACCCCAGCTATGCCTCACAAATCTTCCTCTTCCCACAAGAGGATGATCCCCGTTGAGTCATCGGCCTGTTTTGGGGTGAACCTTCAGCAGAGCTTTATTTCCATCCGGCAAGGATGTGTTGCTGGGGAAGAACCAGCGCCGTAAGACCCTCGTTTTCTACCCTTTTACGGGCTTTTAAGAGAAATTCCTCTTCGGGGGGCTGCGTGTCCGAGTTGACTTGTGTAGCGATTTGGATGATGAGCGGAATCGTTCGATCCTCTCTTGCAGTGATCCGAGCTGCTTCCGAAATTTCTTCGAGGTTGGCGTTGGCCATTGTGACAATCTTGACGAATCTCTTTCCCTTTGCGAGGGCTAGGTTGCGGGTGAAATCCTCTTTGTGGGTCCGAACTCCGGGCGTAGAGGGAAGTTTGTAATCTAGAGCGAAGTAATCAAAGTGTGCCGCTACCTTCTCAAACGCAGCCGGGAGGATTGTGCTGGTATCGAGATAGGTTTTTAGACCGAGTTCTTGAGTTCCCTTCGCTAAGGCCGCTAGAAAATCAGGCTGAAGAAGAGGTTCCCCTCCGGTGAAACTGACCGAATGGAATTCTTCCTCTTTGGACCAAGATTCGATGATCGAGAGGATCTCGGAGACGCAGGCCGGATTTTCGTAGATTTGTTCTCCCACACTCCATGTTTTCGATCGAGTCCACGATTCAGGAGTATCGCAGTAAACACATCGAAGCGGGCAGCCTGAAAGTCGAACAAAAATCTGACGGACACCTGTGTAAGGCCCTTCTCCTTGATGGGAGCGAAACATTTCGAGCAGATTTCCTCTCATAGTCCTGCTCCGATCGTTCGAAGGCAGGATTCACATGTGCGGCACCAGGTTTTGCCTCCTTCATAACAAGGCCATATGTGATTTAATGGTGCGTTCAATGATTTGCCAAGACGGACGATTCCCTTCTTATCTAGGTTGATCGTTCCGCTGATCACCCGGACCTTATTCGCCGTAGAGAAGGAGAGTGCCTGATTGATGGCTGTGACATACGGTTTGGAGTTGTCCGGAAAAGTCGCCGCTTCTTCTTTATTGAACCCCGTAATCAATCTTGTTGCTCCCAGAGTTTCCGCATGTGCGGCTGCGATTTCGATAAAGGCTCCATTCCGATTTGGAACCCAGACCGCTTTTGCGCTTCGGGATGACATTTCCCCTTTTGGTAAGGAGGCTTTTGGATGGACTAAGGCGGTAGAGGTGATGCTCTTTAACCAGGGAAGTTGGATAACCTTGTGAGGGATCGAATAGTGACGAGAGATCTTCCGAGCTGAGTGGATCTCCTTTTTGGCCGCTTTTTGTCCATAGTCAAAGGTCAACGCCAAGAGAATCTCTGCCGAACCTTTTGCCTTGGCTAAGGCAACGGTAGAATCGAGTCCGCCAGAAAGAATTGCGACCGCTTTCATGATGGGGGATTATAGGGAAATGCGAGCCTTTATCGCCATCCCATTTCGTCCCAAATTGTGTTCCCGTGTGGAAGTTTTACAGAAAGCGCTCAAACGGGCGGATGCGGACGTACGGTGGGTTAAACCGGAAAATCTGCATGTGACATTGCAATTTCTGGGGGACATTCCCGAAGGTGTTCACCCGGACCTTTCGCATCGGCTTCGATCAGCAATTTCCCATTTTGAGCCCTTCCAGATTTCTTTTGAAGGGGTGGGGAAGTTCCCTCAAAGAGGCGATCCGCGTGTGATATGGGTCGGGTGCCAGGGGGACCTCTCCTGCTTACAGGGAGCCGCCGAACGAGTCCAGCAATGTTCCGCTTTCCTGAATATTTCTGAAAAGAGAAAAGTGTTCTCCCCGCATCTGACGATTGGTCGAGTAAAGTCAGCGAGGAACCAAAATGCTCTTCTCGGAATCATGAAGAAGAAGGCGGGGGAGGTGATCGGATCCGTTCGTGTCGATCGGATTTTCCTCTACCAGAGTATTCTCACTCCGGACGGGCCCCTTTATGAGGTCCAGCAAGAATTTCCCTTTCGTACGAATCGTTCGTCTTAATATTTACGACCACTCCGATACTTTTCCGAGGCTCATAAGGAATTCTGGGTTCGACTTGGTCTTGCGGACCCGGTCGATCAACATTTCCATCGCCTCAATCAGTTTCAGTTCGGCGAGAACTTTTCTGAGTAGCCAGATTCGTTTCAGTTCATCCGAATGATATAGCAGTTCTTCCTTTCGTGTTCCGGATCGAGTGAGATCGAACGCAGGGAAGATTCGACGGTCTGCAAGTTCTCGGACCAGATGCAGTTCGCTATTTCCGGTTCCTTTGAACTCTTCAAAGATCACTTCATCCATTCGGCTTCCGGTCTCTACAAGACAGCTTCCGATGATCGTAAGCGATCCCCCTTCTTCGACCTTTCGAGCGGCTCCAAAAAAGCGCTTTGGACCTTGAAAGGCGGTAGAGTCGATCCCTCCGGAGAGAATTCTTCCGGAATGGGGTGCCATAGTGTTGTAGGCTCGGGTCATTCGTGTGATGGAATCGACAAGAATAACCACGTCATTTCCAAATTCGACCATTCTCTTCGCTTTTTCGAGAACCATTTCCGTGACCTGAAGGTGACGGGAGGGCGGCTCATCGAAGCAGGAAGCAATGACTTCCGCTTCGCCATCGAGATTTCTTCGGAAATCAGTAACTTCTTCCGGTCGCTCATCGATCAGGAGGACGAGCAGTTTCCCTTCCGGATGATTCTTAAGAATGGCGTTCGCAATTTTCTGAAGAAGGACGGTTTTTCCGGTTCTCGGTGCTGCGACAATAAGTCCTCTCTGTCCCTTTCCGATGGGAGAGATCATATCCATGATTCGAAGGGACATTTCGTTCTGATCTACATCTCCGATGTGAAGTCGTTCGTTGGGATGTAGAGGTGTCAGGTTTTCGAAGGCTACTTTCGATTGGAGAGACTCCGGATTTTGATGGTTGATCGCCTCTACCTTCAGAAGGGCAAAGTATTTTTCCCCATCTTTTGGCTGCCGGATTTGTCCGCTGATGATATTTCCCGTTCGCATGCCGAAGCGACGGATTTGGGAGGGGGAGATGTAGATGTCATCGGGGCAGGGAAGGAAGTTGTACTTGGGGGATCGTAAGAACCCAAACCCTTCTGGAAGAACTTCCAGGACACCTTCTCCGAAGAGCAGTCCGTTCTGTTTTGCCTTTTCATGGATGATCTTATAGATCAGATCCTGTTTCTTGAGTCCGATGACATCCCGGATATTTTCTTTTTTGGCGAATTTAAGTAGTTCCGCAACCGTACAATCCTGGAGTTTGGACAGATAGATTTCTTCTCTCTTTACCCGCTCATACATCTCGGTATTCTGGGGTCGTCCCTGGGGAGGTTTTCCCCCAGCAGGAGGGGGCGGAGCCTTCTTTGGGGTGCCTTCTGCCGTAGGCTTCTTCGGGGGAGAAGGCGGAACGGTTTCTTTCTTTGTCGTGGTCTCTTCAGAGGATTTTTTCGCAGGAAAGGGGCCCGCATCATTCTTCTTTG